>CALCBQ010000099.1 GCA_937897215.1 uncultured Clostridia bacterium
CAATACCCTGTGTGTACATATTAAGAGCAAGAGTAACAATATCAACATTACCTGTACGCTCGCCGTTACCGAAAAGTGTACCCTCAATTCTGTCAGCACCTGCTAAAAGTCCAAGCTCAGCGGCTGCAACTGCAGTACCGCGGTCGTTATGTGGGTGCAAACTGATAATTGCATTTTCACGATTTTTAAGTTTTCTGCAGAAGTATTCAATTTGGTCAGCATATCCGTTTGGAGTACTGCCTTCAACAGTTGCAGGAAGATTAAGAATAATCTTGTTGTTTTCGTCAATGTCGAGTGCTTCCATAACCTTTTCACAGATAAGAACTGCGTTGTCCATTTCTGTGCCTGAGAAACTTTCAGGGGAATACTCATAACGAATGTTAACATCTTTTTCTGCCTTTAATTCGTCGGTAAGCTCTTTAATGAGTTTTGCACCCTGAACGGCAATATCAATAACACCGTCCATATCTTTCTTGAAAACAACTTTTCTCTGTAAGGTTGAAGTTGAGTTGTAGAAGTGAATAATAACATTTTTAGCACCATCAATTGCCTCAAATGTTTTTCTGATTAAGTGCTCACGGCTTTGCACAAGCACCTGAATTGTAACATCATCAGGAATCAAATCTTTTTCAATAAGAGTACGAAGAATTTCGTATTCTGTTTCAGATGCAGATGGAAAACCAACTTCGATTTCTTTAAATCCGATTTTAACAAGTGTTTTGAAATACTCAATTTTTTCCTGTAAGTTCATTGGGTCAATAAGCGCCTGATTACCGTCTCTCAAATCAACTGAGCACCAAATCGGTGGCTTCTCTATTGTTTTTGACGGCCACTGTCTGTCAGGAATGTCAATGGGTTGAAATGGAATGTACTTTTCGTAGCCTTGTTTCATATAAAATCTCCTCCAAATGAAAAATCGCCCAACTATCAAACAACTTTTGATAGGGACGATGGAAAAATTCTACCGTGGTACCACCCTAATTCGTCAGCTTATGCCAACCTCTGCGACCTCTAACAAGGCCTGACTTTGTAACGGGGTCAACCGTCATGGGCTATGATTTCACCCATGCAACTCCGAAATGAGTTATACACATAAACACTGTGTTGCCTTGCACCGGAACGGCAACTCTCTGAAAGCGAGTAATTTATGTCTTGTTTTCTTCACTGTCTTTGATAGTGGCGATTAAATTGATTGCTTTATATTGTATAGTATTTTTTTCACTTTGTCAACACAAAATTTTAACCAATTAAACTACTAAATTGCCGATAAAGAAATAATATTTCGATTTTTTGTTGATTTTATTATAAAAAAATGTTTTAATATATCCATAAAAATTTTAGGAGATGAGATTATGGACTTCAAAGAAAGTACAGGTTTGTACTTGATTGCAGGCGGCGTAATTCTTTTCGTTCTTGCACAGTCATTTTTCTTCCTTATTAAAGCATGGAAACAAGGTAAAGCTTTAGGTCTTAACAAGAAAAAATTACGTGATGCTGTTACATCAAGTGCAGTTTTCACAATTCCATCAGCATTATCAGTTCTGGCTACAGTTATTGTTTTAGCCCCATCATTAGGTCTTGTTATTCCTTGGGTAAGATTATCAGTTTTAGGTAACTTGCTCTATGAAACAAAAGCAGCAGGCGATGCTATGACTGCATTCGGTCAGGAGGGCGGAATTTCATCAGTAATCACTGACCCTGAAGTTTTCGCAGGTGTAGCGTGGGTTATGACTCTCGGTATTTGCTTCTCACTTGTATTGTTACCATTCGTAGCAAAACCTTTACATAAGAAAGTTCTTAATTTGGGTAAAAAAGACGAAACAGAAGAAGGCACAACAGAAAGGAAAGAGAAAAAGTCTGGTGGTATTGCTGGATTTATCGACCTTTTAACTCCTGCAGTATTTATTGGTCTTATCGGTGCATTCGTTGCCCGTGCAATTGCAGGTAAAGGTAAACCCGAAACATTCGGCGACGGCGCCGGCGTGTTGTCAGTAATCACACTTGTTGTTGCAGTTGTTGCTTCATTGATTCTTGAAAAAATCGCAACTAAATTCAAACTTACTTGGCTTGAGCCGTTTGTTATGCCAATCGGTATGATTCTTGCAATGGTGGTTGCAGTTGTAATGTATAACGTGTTGCCACCTGAAATTGCTGTCTTAGAATGGAGGGGTTAATTATGAGCAAAAAGAATAAAGCAGAAAAATCATATTTTGACCGTGTCCATGCATGGGGTAGAGTTTCAAGTATTACCGCACTTTGTGTGCTTATTATGTTCCCGCTTTCAATCTGCCTGTATTTAGGTGTATGGCCATCTTTAAGTGGTGTTATGAGTGGTCTTATGAAACTTATTCCGCTTTACTGGTCTCTTGCAGTTATTGAAGTGCTTATTTACACACCTATGCTTGGTGCGGGTGGTACATATCTTTCATTCGTAACAGGTAATATCACAAACCTTAAACTTCCTTGCGCAATCGGTGCTATGGAAAATGCAAAAGTTAAAGCAAACAGTGAAGAGGGCGAAGTAATCTCAACAATTGCAATCGCAACATCTTCAATTGTTACAACGCTTATTATTGCAGTTGGCGTTTTGGTATTCAAACCATTCCTTCCTGCATTTACAAGCAGCGAACTTTTAATGCCTGCATTTAAACAAGTGCAGCCGGCACTTTTCGGCGCGTTGGCAGTAGGTTACTTCTCAAAGCATTGGAAGATTTCAATTTTCCCAATCCTTGTAATGCTTGGCGTATTGCTTGTAGCACCTTCACTTGACGCCGGTACACTTCTCTTCCCTGGTATTATCGCATCAGTTCTTGGCGCATTTGTTATGTGGAAAGCAAAAATAGTTAAGTAATTTAGTTTATTCAACAGTCCGTTGACCATTTGGTTGACGGACTTATTTTTATGTAAAAATATACAGAAAAATACTGCTATTTTTTACCTATAAAACATTGATTTTACGCGTTTAAAGTGATACAATAAATTGATTATAATAAAATGGATTGGAGTGGGTTGTTTTGGCTTTAGTTCCGATGAAAAAACTCCTCGAAAATGCCGAGAAAAACAATATTGCAGTAGGTGCTTTCAGCGTAGGCAATATGGAAATGGTTATGGGTGCCGTTTGGGCGGCAGAAGAGCTTAATACTCCCATAATTTTACAGATTGCGGAGTGTCGCCTTAAAAACTCCCCGCTTGAGCTTATGGGACCTATGATGATTTCTGCTGCACAAAATGCAAAGGTTGATATAGCAGTCCACCTTGACCACGGACTTCGCATTGAAACTGTGCAAAAAGCGTTAGAAATGGGTTTCACTTCTGTAATGTTTGATGGCTCAACCTTACCACTTGAAGAAAATATCAAGGCAGTAAAACAAGTCAGAGAAATGGCTGATAAATACGGCGCAACTGTCGAGGCAGAGTTAGGCGTTGTAGGTGGTAACGAGGGGGACGGTGCTGCTCACGAAATTTTATGCACAAACCCTGACGACGCAAAACTTTTCTGCGACGAAACAGGGGTTGACGCATTAGCAGTTGCAATCGGTAACGCTCACGGTAATTACCCAGTGCTTCCAAACCTTCGTTTCCAAGTACTTGACGATATTAACAAAATGGTTGATACTCCACTTGTGCTTCACGGTGGCACAGGCATTACTGACGAAATGTTCCAACAAGCAATTATGTTGGGTGTTCGTAAAGTCAATATCGCAACAGCAAGTTTTGATAATCTTGCAAAATATGCTCTTGATTACTGCAAACCGATTGAAAAAGCAAACTATTTTGAGTTAAGCAGACAAGAAACACTTGGCGTTTATGAAAATGTTAAAAGACATATTAAAGTATTTAGCTTTATGGAAAGATAAGGAGAAAACATTATGAAATACATTGAATTTGATAACAGCAAAGAATTTGATTTAATCCTTTTAGGTCGTGTGGCAGTTGACTTAAATCCTGTTGACTACTATTGCCCACTTAACGAAAGCACAACATTTAAGAGATATTTAGGTGGCTCTCCTGCAAATATTGCAGTTGGTCTTGCTCGTCTCGGCAAAAAATGTGGATTCTTCGCTCGCGTTTCAGATGACCAGCTTGGTACATTCGTAACTGATTATTTTGATAACGAGGGTATTGATACATCTCACATCAAGCGTTGTGAGAATGGCGAAAAAATCGGTCTTACATTTACTGAAATTAAGTCAGAAACTGAAAGCTCAATCGTTATGTATCGTAACGAGGCAGCTGACCTTAAACTCCATGTTGACGATATTGACGAAGACTATATCAACCGTGCAAAAGCGATTTTGATTTCCGGTACTGCACTCAGTGAAAGCCCATCAAGAGAGGCAGCTCTTAAGGCTGTGGCACTTGCAAAGAAAAACGGTGTGCCAATTATTTTTGATATTGACTACCGTGCATATAACTGGAAAAATGCTGATGAAATCGCAATTTATTATTCTTCAGTTGCTCGTGAAGCAGATATTATTCTTGGCTCTCGTGAAGAATATGACCTTACAGAGAAGTTTATCAAAGCAGGTATGACAGATAAAGAAACTGCAGCATACTGGCACTCACAGAATGCAAAAATCGTAATTATCAAACACGGTAAAGAGGGCTCAACTGCTTATACAAACGACGGCGAAAGCTACTCAATTAAACCATTCCCTGTAAAACTTCTTAAATCATTCGGTGGTGGAGACGGTTATGCTAGCGCTTTCCTTTATGGTATTTTTGAAGGTTGGGAGATTATTGATGCTCTCGAATTCGGCTCTGCGTCCGCAGCAATGCTCGTAGCTTCTCACGCTTGCTCACAAGATATGCCATCAGTTGACGCAGTTAAAGAATTTGTCAAGAAAGAAAAAGAAGAATATGGCGAAATGATAGCACGCGCATAAAATCGGTGATTAAAATGTTGAAGAAGTTAAAAAAGAACAAAATCTTCAAACGAATAATAGCCACAGTACTTTGCGTGTTTCTTTTAGTGGGAATAGCAGTCGCAGGCATAAATATTTATATGGTGTCTTATGTGGATGAGTATGTTCTCACAATGGAAGAAGTTGGCGAATACGATTTTGACTGTGTAATGATTATGGGTGCAGGCATCTGGGGTACAGAGCCATCGCCAATGCTCCAAGAAAGACTGGATTTTGGTATTGATGTGTATTTCACAGGCTGTACTGACCGTATTCTTATGACAGGCGACCATGCCCGTGAAGAATATGACGAAGTGAATATTATGAAAGACTGTGCTATTGAAGCAGGCGTGCCTGCCGACAATGTGTTTATGGACCACGCAGGGCTTTCAACCTATGAGTCAATGTATCGTGCTCGCGACGTTTTCCAAGTAGAAAAAATGGTAATTGTTACTCAAAAATACCATTTGTATCGTTCAGTTTATGATGCTCGTAAATTGGGAATAGATGCTTATGGTGTGGCAGCCGACAAAATGCAATATGGTTTTTATAACAATATGCGAGAGTGGTTAGCACGAGTAAAA
>CALCBQ010000100.1 GCA_937897215.1 uncultured Clostridia bacterium
ATGAAATGCTACATAAAAAACTGCTCGATAATTATTTTGCTGATGTATTGATTGCAGATAAGAAAGCTGATTTAAATCTTTATGAAACTGATGTTCAGGAGGCTGTTATGCTTCACGAAATCAGATTGCATAGTCATGTATATCTTCAATATGAAATAGATAACTATGTAAGGAACAATGTAACAAAAGGTTTGTGGCATGATTTTTATAAATATGAGAAAAAAGGAAAACTTTTAACCTTTGAAAAAAGATTTCTTAACTATTTGTTTGATAATGGATGTCCGGAAGTTGATAAATCAATATCAGAAAGCAGAAATAAGTCAAATAAGAAAAATTCAATAATTTCTTTGGTCAATACTATTTCAATACTTGCCGCTATCTTTTTGCCATATCTGTTTATATTTATTTATGAAACGATAATCAAAAACACTGTTTATGCTAATCATGTATTTATAGCATCTAACCCAAGTAGTGTTCTAACTGCAATATTGCTTATTTCACTTGTATTGGTAATTCCAAAACTGTTAAGATTCATTCCTTATGTAAAAGAAAATGTGCCGTATTTATTTATATTAAAAGATGAGAAGAAAATTAATATTTTAGGTAAAATAGGTATTGTCCTTTTTTGCATTACAAATATTTTGTTTATTTTCAATATTTACAATAATGTTGTTACGGCAGATATAAACGGTGTTTACTATGGTGGTGAAAGTTTGCGGAATGGTGAAAAGCTCACCTTTATAAAAATTGAGGGTTATGAAACCTACGATGAATTTGATAATGAAATTTATGAATTAAGTCCTGATTATTATGTGGTAATTGATGGCGATTATAGAAATTATATTTATTGTGAAGGCTTTTTTTATAAGAATTTGAATCCCGATAACCAGGCTATCAGTTATGTTGTAAATAGAGGCTTTGATTTTGAAACATATCGTACCATCGATGATTTTCATAATTTGTACGATATAACATATCCAAATGATTAAACTATAAATAATAATGGGGGATTATTATGAAAAAATATGATGTATTGGTGGTAGGTGCATCGACAACAGGTTGTTGGTTTGCCTATAAGATGGCTGAACAAGGTTTCAAAGTTCTTGTTATTGAGAAAAATCAACCTGACGATGTTTCAAGAGAATATGATGTTTTCCACATGGGCGAGAAGGATATGATTAAATTCGACCTTGTTATTCCAGAAGAGGGCGACCCATTACGCGAATTTCGTTTTGCACATTCAACAATGGTTTCTCCTTATGGTAATCATCCTAAGGCTTGTGCGGAAGAGCCTGTAATCGGATTACATAAACACGATTATATTATGGCAATGGCTGAACGTGCTAAAAAAGCAGGAGTAGAAATTATTTATGGTGCATCATTTACAGATTTTATCTACGAAAATGATAGAATTGTAGGTGCAAAATATACTACTGTTGATGGCGAATGTGAAGCATATTCACGAATTGTTGCTGATTGTTCAGGTATTCCTGCAGTAGCACGTACAAAACTTCATGATGATTCGGTTGTAGGCAATTTTAAACTTACAAATAAAGATATTCTTTATGTTGTACTCTATTATGCAGAGTATCTTAAAAATGACTTTAATCCTCGTGATTTAGATGGTTTCTTTATGCAGTACAAATCATGGTCTGCACCATCTGATAATCCTAACGGAGCAATTCTTGGTATTGGTGCATTTTACGGTTATGATTATGCCGAAGAAATCTTCAAAGAAGACTTTATGAAGAATGTAAATTTCCCAGAATATAAAGTTGAGCGTGTTGAAAAGGGTATGACACCTTATCATAATTCGGTTTATTCTCTTGTTGATGACGGATTTATAGCACTTGGCGACGCGGCTTGTCATACAAAACCGACTTGTGGCGAGGGTTGTACTTCTTCACTTGTGGCAGGGCAGATTGCAGTTGAAGTTATCTCAAATCTTCTTAAATCAGATAAATACCTTACAAAAGAGAGAATGTGGAGTATTAATAAGCGCTATATGACTGCGCAGGGTAAAGATTTTGATTCAACCCGTCCTGTACTTATGGGTGTTATCGGAATGAATTACGACGAAGCAGAGTATCTTTTCCAAAATGATATTATCTTCAGTGAAAAAATCCTTGGTGGAATGGATACAGGTCTTAACCTTTCAAATAAAGATATTACAGATATCGTAAAAGGTGTTATCGGCGGTATTGCAAAGGGAAAAATAAAACCATCAACTATTGCAAAACTTCTTAAAGGTCTTAGTAATAGCGATAAGGTCGGTAAACTATATGATGCTTACCCTGAACAGTATGAAGATTTCGCAGAATGGAAAGCAAAAGCAGATAAACTTTGGGCAGAAATCGGACCGGTTGCTGATACTTGCGACCCTGAAATACTTAAAAAATTAGGTTATATATAATAAATAAAGCAGGCGTTAAGCCTGCTTTATTATATGCTCAAATAATCTTGTGCAACCAAGTAAAACATCATTATATGTTGTCTTAAAATCCCTTGTGTACCAAGGGTCAGCAACATCACGGTCAATATGTGCAAAACTCAATAATTTGTGAATTTTGTTATCTTTATCGTAGCCGATAATTCTATTAATATTTCGCATATTAGCACTATCCATTCCGATTATGTAATCATATTTTTCATAGTCGGCTTTTGTAAGCTGTACTGCTTGTCTTTTAGTATAAGGAACACCCATTTCATCAAGGATTTTCTTTGTACCCCAATGAGTATCGTTCCCGATTTCTTCTGTACTTGTTGCACTTGAACAAATAACGAAATCATCAGCACAACCGTTTTTCTTAACAATATCTTTCATAATAAATTCTGCCATAGTTGAACGACAGATATTCCCATGACAAACAAACATGATTTTAAACATATAATCACCACAATTAATATATCATATTTAGCGAATATTTCAACCCTCTTTATCATATTTATTTATGAACAAAGGAGGGTTTTGTTTTGAGTTTTTTAGTTGAAGAAAGAGCCGCTATGTTAGGCGAGTATATAGTAGAAAATAAAACAACTGTCCGTGCAGCTGCAAAGGCATTTGGTGTAAGTAAAAGCACGGTACATATGGATGTAGCAAAGCGTCTTGAACGCTATGACCCACAACTCTATTCACAGGTTAAAAAAGTCCTTGAAATCAATAAGGCAGAAAGACATATAAGAGGTGGACTTGCAACAAAAGAAAAATACCTTAATCAAAAATGAAATAATAGAGAGATTTTTCCGTAAATCACTTGAAATTTGATGTTATTCGTGTATAATACTATGTGTAAAAATATGTACATACATCACTTGAAAGGTGGACAATATAGTGGCAGACGAGAAAAATCTCTTTGTTGACCTTGAGCATCAGGTTATGGAGCTCTGGGAACAAGAGAAGTATTATGACAAACTTGTAGAGAAAAACAAGGGCAAGAAAATGTTCCGTTTCCTTGACGGTCCTATTACTGCTAATAATCCTATGGGTATTCATCACGCTTGGGGCAGAAGTACAAAAGATACTTTTATCCGTTATAAGTCAATGCGTGGTTACGATTGCCGTCGTCAGAACGGTTTTGACTCACAGGGCCTTTGGGTTGAAGTTGAAGTTGAAAAACAACTCGGTTTCAAAACAAAGAAAGACATTGAAAATTATGGTATGGACAAGTTTACACGTCAGTGTGTTGAACGTGTTAATCACTTCTCAGGCATAATTACAGAACAGTCAAAAAGACTTGGTATGTGGATGGATTGGGATAATTCATACTACACAAATACAGACCTTAACATTCAGGGTATCTGGCATTTCTTAAAGGAATGTGATAATCACGGCTGGATTCAGCGTGAATATAAGCCAATGCCTTGGTGTCCAAGATGTGGTACATCACTTTCAGAGCATGAAATGACAGGCTCATATAAGATGATGACACACAACTCTGTTTTCTTCAAACTTCCTATTGAAGAAATGAATTCAAAAATCCTTGTTTGGACAACTACTCCTTGGACATTGTCTTCAAACGTAGCTTTGGCTGTTAACCCTGACATTGACTATGTTGAGGTTAAAATCAAGAGTGATGAGCAGACTCTTATTCTTGCTAAGAACGCTATTAAGTATCTTGGCGATGATAAACTTGAAGTAATTCGTGCTCTTAAAGGCGAAGAACTTGTAGGGTATCATTATGAAACTTGTTTTGCAGATATTCCTGCACAACAGGGCTTTGAGCATAAAATCGTAGCTTGGGAAGATGTAGCAGCTGATGAAGGTACAGGTGTTGTTCACATTGCTCCTGGTTGCGGTATTGAAGACTTTGAACTTGGCGAAAGAATTGGTCTTCCAAAAGTTATGCCTATTGATGATATGGGTATTTACCTTGATGGTTTCGGCTTTATGACAGGTAAAGATAGTCATACAATCGCTGACGAAGTTTTCGAAAAACTCGATGAACAGAACAAACTTTATAAAGTTGAACCACACGAACACAGCTACCCGGTTTGCTGGAGATGTAAGAGTGAAATCGTTTTCCGCCTTGTTCCTGCATGGTACATTAAGACAAGTGAAATTAAACCTAAACTTATTGAATGTGCAAATTCAGTAAAATGGGAACCAGCTTCAAATGGTAAGCGTATGAATGACTGGCTTACAAATATGGGCGACTGGAACATCTCTCGTAAACGTTACTATGGTATGCCACTTCCTTTCTATCCATGTAGTTGTGGTCATATCACTGTTATCGGCTCAAAAGCAGAACTTCGTGAAAATGCAGTTGACCCAGCACAGGTTGATGCTCTTCCTGAACTTCACAGACCTTGGGTTGATGAAGTTAAAATTAAATGTCCACATTGTGGAAAAGAAGTATCTCGTGTTTCAGATATCGGCGACGTTTGGCTTGATGCTGGTATCGTTCCATTCTCAACACTTGGTTACTTTACAGACCGTGAAGCTTGGGAAAAGAACTTCCCTGCAGAATGGGTTACAGAAATGCACGAACAAGTTCGTCTTTGGTTCTATTCAATGCTCTTTATGAGTACTGTTCTTGTTGGTAAAGCACCATATGAAAAGGTTGTTACTAACGGTATGGTTGTTGCTGAAGATGGTTCTAAGTTCTCAAAAACAGGCTTTATGATTAAGTTTGACGAGGCTGCAGAAAAGATTGGTGCAGATACTGTTCGTTACCTTTATGCAAGTGCGCCAAATACAAACGATGTTCGTTTTGGTTATAACCTTGGTGACGAAGCAAGAAGAAAGATGCTTGGTTTCTGGAATATCTTCACATTCTTTGATACCTACGCACAGCTTGACAAACCAAACTTTGCAGGTTATAAAGTTGATTTCTCGAAGTTAACACCAATGGATAAGTGGCTTGTTGTTAGAACAAACGACTTTATTAAAAAAGCAACTGCTTATATGGATGATTATAAGTCTTTTGCTATGGTTAAAGATTTTGAAGTATTTGTTGACGATATTTCTAACTGGTACATCCGTGCAAACCGTCGTCGCTTCTGGAAAACAGAAGACCAAGCTGATAAGATGGTTGCTTACTGGACACTCTTTAATGCTCTTAAAGTTTGCGTTCAGACAATGGCTCCTATTACACCATTTATGACAGAGCATATCTGGCAGAAACTTATTAAAAAGTGCGATTCTACAGTTGCAGAATCAGTTCACTTAAGCGATTGGCCATCAGAAATCCCAGGTATTGAAGATGATGGTATTATTGAACAAACAGCTCTTGTTCGTGATGTAATTGCTACTGCAATGAAACTTCGTAACGAACAGCAGATTAAAGTTCGTCAGCCACTTTCAAAACTTTTCGTTTGCTGTGACAAAGATATGGCTGATAAAATCAAGACATTTGAGAAGAATATTCTTGATGAGCTTAATATTAAATCAGTTGAGTATATTGATGACATCAATGTTCTTGAAGACCAGTATCTTACAGTTAACTTCAAAGTTGCAGGTGCAGTTCTCAAACAGAATGTTAATAAGATGAAACAGACACTTGAAGGTCTTTCATCTGATGAAATGAAAGCGCTCACATCAGCAGTTATCGCAGGTGGCGAGGTTGCAGTTCCAGGTTGGGATGGAAAATTTGACGCATCTATCTTTGCAGTTCAGTCAAAGACTAAAGAAGGCGTTGTTTCTGCAGAATTTGCTCAGGGTAGCGTTGTAGCACTTGACATTGTTCTTACAGACGAACTTCTTAAAGAAGGCGTTGTTCGTGATATTATCCGTCAGTGCCAGGTTGCTCGTAAAGATGCAGGTTATCAGGTTGAACAAAGAATCAATGCTTCAATTATTGTTGATGATGAGTTCATTGTAAATGCTCTTACTGAAAAACTTGAATTCATTTCAAGCGAACTTCTTGCTGATTCAATCGTAATCAATACTGAAATCAAGGCAGATTACACAAGTGAGTTCACAATAAATGACAAGAAAATTTCAGTTTCAGTTGTTAAAGGAGAATAAAAGATGTTTCAAGTTACAAAAGATATGAATATCGGCGAAATCCTTGATAATGCAAGAGAAACAGTACCATTTTTCTTGAATCTTGGTATGCATTGTCTTGGCTGTCCTTCAGCACGTGGCGAAACTGTTGAACAGGCATGTATGGTTCACGGCGTTGACCCTGACGAATTTGTTGAAGGTATCAATGCTTTTCTTAAAGAAAACGCAAACAAATAATTAACTAAAAAATCCTCCTATAAATTATAGGGGGATTTTGTTCAAAAGAGGTGAGTTGTATGAAACTAGATAGTCGTCTTATGGGTATTGCCAATTTAGTGCGAAAAGATAAATTCTTTGCAGATATCGGTACAGACCACGCGTATCTTCCTGTTTATCTTGTTGAAAAAGGCATTATAAATCGTGCTATTGCTGCCGATTTGCGTGTCGGTCCACTTGACAATGCCAAAGAAACTGTTGTTTCACATAACTTAACCCATAAAATAGAACTTCGTCTATCTGATGGATTAGACAATTTCATTGAAAACGAAGTAGAAGAAATTGCAGTTGCTGGTATGGGTGGTTTACTTATATCATCATTTATTGAGCGTACAAATTGGCTTAAAAATAGTGATATTCACTTGATTTTACAACCAATGACTCATATTGAAGAACTGCGAAAAACTCTATTTGACAACGGCTTTATCATCGATAACGAAGTTGTTGCAGAAGATGGAGATAAACTTTACATAATTATTAGTGCATATTATTATGGCGACGCAACTGCATACACTGACCTTGACTTGATTGTAGGCAGATTGTCTGCAAATCATGATGATTTATCAAAAAAATATCTTGCAAAGATTTATACAAAGTACAACAAAAAACTTGTAGCACTTCAAAAAGCACAAGTAGAATGTGCAGATTTAGAAAAAATAGTAGGGGAGTTGAGTAAATGGCAACAGTAAAAGAAATTTATAACTATATTGATTCAATCGCACCTTTTAATACACAAGAAGAATGGGATAATTCAGGACTTCTTGTTGGTAATGAAAACGCTGAAGTTAATAAAATCCTTTTTGCACTTGATGCTACAACTGATGTTATAAATCAAGCAGTTGAATATGGTGTAGATTTAATAATTACTCATCATCCCGTTATTTTTAAACCAGTATCAAATGTTTTAAGTGATAGTTTGACTTATAAACTTATTAATAACAACATCAGCATAATATGTGCCCACACAAATTATGATAAAGCAATTGATGGGGTTAATGATATTCTTTGCAAAACTGTTGGATTTAAAAATTTTACTAAAGTTGAAAATACTTGTCTTAATATTGGTAGTTTTGAAAAAGAAATATCAGTAAAAAACTTTGTAAATCATATTAAAAATGTGCTTGGTGGTGTTGTAAGATATAACTTTCTTCCAAAAGATATTAAAAATATTGCAGTATGTAGTGGTTCAGGTAGTGATTATTTAACACTTGCAAAAGAACTGGGCTGTGATGCACTTCTTACAGGAGATGCTTCTCATCACGCATTTTTAGATGCAGATGAAATGGGTATAGTTTTAGTTGCTTCAGGTCATTTTGAGACAGAAAATCTTGCAATTGAGCCACTTATGAATAAAATTAAAGATAAGTTTAACATTACTTGTGAATTAGCAATGCAAGAATCACCAATTATTACGATTTGAGAGGATTTATGGCATTAGACGGAATTACATTAGGGTTAGTAAAAAAAGAGCTTGAGTGTTATTTAATAGGCTCTAAAATTGATAAAGTGCATCAACCATCAAAAAATGAGTTGGTGTTTATTATGCGTACCCGAAATGGTGCTTACAGACTATATCTTTCTTGTGATGGTCAAAGTCCAAGAGTCCATATGACTCGTTATAACCTTGAAAATCCAAAAGTACCACCAATGCTTTGTATGTTACTTCGCAAAAGACTTTCAGGTGCAACTTTAACAAATATCAAACAAGTGCAAAATGATAGAATTCTTATTTTTGAGTTTGACGGCACAACTGATATTGGCGATAAAACTAAATATTATGTAATTTGTGAAATTATGGGGCAACGAAGCAATATAATTTTCTGCGATATTGATTACAAAATAATTGATGCAGTTAAAAGAATTGATGAAGAAAAATCTTCAGTTCGTGAAATATTGCCGGGACTTAAATATGAGTTGCCACCAATACCAGATAAATTTGATGTTGTAACAGATAATACAGCAAATATAGTTGAAGCAATACTCAATAAACCTGAAAAAATGCTTTCAAAAGCAATTCTTGATGCGGTTGAAGGTGTTTCTCCAATTGTAAGTCGCGAAATTGCTTACAGAACGGTTTTCGGGGATAAACAAGTAGGTCTATTACTTGATATTGAAAAAGAACGCTTATTAGCAGAAATTGAAACAATTAAAAGTGAAATTTTTGAAAACAAGTTTTTTATGCTTTCATCTGTTGATAATGTGCCATTTGATTTTTCGTTTGCTGATATAAGGCAATACGGAACTACTTTAATCAAAAAAGAATATGACTCCATTTCTGAATTGCTTGACGATTTTTATTTTGAAAAAGACAGAATTAACCGTACTAAGAGAAAAGCATCTGATTTGTTCAAAATTATTAATAACGCAGTTGAACGTACATCAAGAAAAATAAATAATCGACGCCTTGAATTAGAAAAAAGTGAAAATCGTGAGCAGTTGCGCATCTTCGCAGAACTTATCACTGCAAATCAGTATAGATTATTAGAAAAATCATCAGTTTATACCGTTGAAAACTATTATGATAATTGCAACACTGTGGATATTCCTGTAAATCCTGCTTTAACTGCACAACAAAATGCACAGAGGTATTTTAAGGAATATAAAAAAGCTGCCAATGCAGAAAAGTTGTTGCATAACCTTATTGAAGAAGGGGAGCAAGAGTTAATTTATCTTGATACTGTTCTTGATAATTTAACACGCGCAATTTCTGACCGTGAAATTAGCGAAATTCGTGAAGAACTTGAAAAAGGCGGTTATGTAAAATTAAAAAAAGGCAATAAACAGAAAAAAGAAAAACCTTTACCGCCAATTGAATTCAAATCAAGCGATGGCTTTACAATACTTGTTGGTCGTAATAATGTGCAAAACGATATTCTTACACTTAAGACTGCAAAGAATTATGATATGTGGTTGCATGTGCAGAAACATGCGGGCTCGCATGCTGTAATTATTGCAGATAAGAAAGAGATTACTGAAACTGCCATCTATGAGGCGGCGTGTATTGCGGCTTATCACAGTAAGGCAAAAGATTCATCGTCGGTTGCAGTAGATTATACGCTTGTTAAAAATGTCAAAAAGCCTGCAGGTGCAAAACCAGGCAAAGTTATTTATAACACATACAATACGATTTATGTTACTCCTAAAAAAGAACTGATAGAAAAACTAAAAATAAATGAATAAAAAAATTCTCCCTTGACTAATTTCAAGGGAGTTTTTCTTTATACTTCATCGCTAACTAAAATTTCGTTGTGTCTGAATAAAAGTGATAAGCACCAGATACCTGCAAGAGCAACTAATGTATAAACAATTCTACTGATTATTGCAGATTGACCACCGAATAGCCAAGCTACAAGGTCAAATTGAAATAATCCAATTGCACCCCAGTTGATAGCACCTATAACAACGAGAATTAAAGAAATTCTGTCAAGCATTATATTCACTCCTTAATATCAATATGTTTTTACCTGCACAGATATTATGAGTAAAAATATTTGCTTTATGCGATTTTTTTATTAGTTAATTTTTGCTTTTTCTTTTAAAATTTCAACTTTATCAGTCTTTTCCCACATTACATCACAGTCAGTTCTTCCCACATGACCGTATGCTGCAAGTTGTTTATAGATAGGGTTGCGAAGTTTAAGTTTATCAATAATTGCAGCAGGGCGAAGGTCGAATACCTCGTTGATAATGTCGCCAAGTACTGAATCCTTAAGAACACCTGTACCAAATGTATCAACCATTACTGAAACAGGTTTTGCAACACCAATAGCATAAGCTAACTGAATTTCGCATTTTTTAGCAAGACCGGCAGCAACAACATTCTTTGCAACATAACGTGCAGCATAAGCGGCTGAACGGTCAACTTTTGTTGGGTCTTTACCTGAGAATGCACCGCCGCCGTGGCGTGAATAACCGCCGTATGTATCAACAATAATCTTACGACCTGTAAGACCAGAGTCGCCCATAGGACCACCAATTACAAATCTGCCTGTTGGGTTGATAAAATATTTTGTTTCAGCATCCAATAACTCTGCTGGCAGAACTGGTGCAAATACATATTTTTTGATATCAGCATGAATCTGTTCCTGTGTCACATCTTCGCTGTGCTGTGTAGATAATACAACAGCATCCAGACGTGCCGGTTTGCCGTTTTCATCATATTCTACGGTTACCTGTGTTTTTCCGTCCGGACGAAGGTAAGTAAGTGTTCCGTTTTTACGAACTTCTGTCAGACGAAGTGCTAATTTGTGTGCTAAGGAAATTGCATATGGCATCAGTTCCGGTGTTTCGTTAGAAGCGTAACCAAACATCATACCCTGGTCTCCGGCACCGATTGCTTCAATTTCTTCTTCGCTCATACGGTTTTCTTTTGCTTCTAAAGCCTTGTTAACACCCATTGCGATATCTGTAGACTGTTCGTCAATTGCTGTAATGACTGCACAGTTGTCAGCATCAAAGCCGAATTTACCTCTTGTATAACCAATTTCGCGAATTGTTTCACGTACGATTTTCTGAATATCTACATAAGCATTCGTTGTAATTTCACCCATAACAAGTACAAGACCTGTTGTAGTTGCTGTTTCACATGCTACACGGCTGTTTGGGTCTGCTTCCATAATTGCATCTAAGATGGCATCTGAAATCTGGTCACAGATTTTGTCCGGATGTCCTTCTGTTACGGACTCGGAAGTAAATAAAAATTTCTCCATGGTTCATTCTCCTTTTCTTTGTTGTTGAAAGTAAAAACAGGTCCGCTTATGCGGACCTGGTGATTTCATAAATTCCAAATCCTCTTATTGTTCGATTACTCGCTCAGGCTGGCACCTTCCGATGTCGGGGTTGCCGTGGTTTCATAGATCCTTTTATCTCCGCCACTCTGAATAAGAGAGTTCTTTCTCTGTTCATTTGATACGTGGGTATTTTATTATATGCACTATTAGATGTCAAGGGGATTCGTGCTTTTTCCAGTAAATTCAAGTATTTTTATTTATCGGATTTGTATATCCAGTTCCTTTCCCAGACAATGCACTACCTTTATCAAAAAATCCAAACTTGGATTATAATTTCCGCTCTCCAGTCTGGAAATATTTGACTTTTGTGTTCCTACTCTTTTCGCCAATTCCGCCTGTGTCATATTTTGTTCTTTTCTGGCATCTATAATCTGCGAAATAATTGCATAACGGGGTTTTAATCTTTCATATTCTTTTGAAAAATCTTCATCCTTTAGTAGATGTTTCTTCACATCTAAAAAAGTCATTCCTACACTATTCATGAACAGCCCTCCTCTTATAATCCTCCATATAACCTCTTGCACGTTCTATTTCATTTTTAGGAGTTTTCAAACTTTTCTTAATAAATCCATGCAATAATACATATTTATTATCACAGTATGTAAAATAAAATACTCTAGCAATGTCTCTGGCAAATTTTATTCTTAATTCGTAAAGCCCTTTATTTTCTTTGCCTTTCATGGGCTTAACATATGGCTCCCTTAAGTTACTTCCATGTTTTTCTAACAATTCAATGTCACTAAATGCCTTTGCTCTTAATTTAGGTTGTAATGACATCAAAAAATCCAATACCGGAACCTTTCCATTTTCTTTTTTATAAAATTCTAAATTATAAATGAATAATACCTTCTTTCTTTTAAGTTATCATATGAGATAACCTCATGTCAATACACGTTTTTTATTCCTAATTGACCATTTTCATACTTAGCATCTTTTCACCTCTTCCTAAATAAATATTTTTTGTAAATGGGAAATTCTCAGCGAACTGCTGATAGGAACAAATGGCACATGCCATCGAACAATTCGATTATAGCATGTGCCATTTTAAGATTCAATAAATTAATTTTACGCTATGTCAATAACTACTGTTTATATTATGTTATTTTCCTAAAATCAAGCTCCTTCAGTTCCTTAAGATATTCCATTCTTCTACTTTCAGAAATCTGATTAACAAAT
>CALCBQ010000101.1 GCA_937897215.1 uncultured Clostridia bacterium
AGAATCGAACTCACATCTAATCCTTAGGAGGGATTTATTCTATCCATTGAACTAAAGAGGCGTATATATTCAGTGTCATTCTGAGGAGTGTAACGACGATGCGTAGTGGCGGGCTTCCACGCCCGCTTATCGTTATTTCACGGACAGACAAGGATGTCTGTCCCTACGCGGTCGCTACGCTCAGAATGACATTTTGTAGTTTTATTTTGCTATGTAGTTTTTTGACCAGTTATCAATAACTTTTGCGAATTCGTCGCCCTTCATTGCTTCAAGACAAGCGGTGCGATTGTTTTCGTAGTAACCATAAGTTTTGTCAAAAACATCTATTCTCTGCACAAGGAAAATATAGTCATCAAGAGTAACTGTTGCAACTTTTCCTGTTTCGATTTTCTTGACTTCACTAAAAAATCCTTGTGGGAATGTGCCATCAGAAAATGCGTTGATAAGCGTGTTATACACTTCTGCGTTTTCGTCTAAAGATGCAACGGCTTCTTCAATAAGCGCACCCTCGTTAATGAGTGTTACAACAGAGTTGTATGATGCGATAACTGAATTTTTCTGCTCGTCTGTCATAGCAACGCTTGAGCCGTTTTCATCAACATTGAAAAGGTAGCCGTTAACAAAGCGGATTCCTATATAATTTTCTTTAAAATATGCCTTTATTTCGTCTTCACTGATATTACTGTAATAATCCGCAAGAAGAAGTGATTCATACAATTTTGAAAGCTCGATTTTATAGATTGTCTGTTTAGAAATGCCGATTTCATTATAGTAATTTCCATAAAGATGCCACAAATCGTTTACCGATTCAGAAAGTGATAATTTTAATTCAGAATCAACTGAAAGTCCGCGATTTTGGAATTCTGAATTTATTGTTACATATCGTGAAATTGCAGATTTTATTGCATCTTCGCTGACTTCGTCGTTTTCATTTTTTTCTAAAGTGTTTTCAAAATATGTATAGATTTCATTATCGATTTTTACACCATTTACCTTAACTTTTGCAGGGCCCGAGCAAGATGTAAGCACAAGTGCAAGGATAAGTGTTGCGAGAAGAAGTGAAATAACTTTTTTCATTAGTCTTCCTCCTTTGATTTAATGTAATCAAGATAGAGTTTATCTTTAAGAAGGCGCTTTTCGTTCTGGAGACGACGCTCTTCTTTTACTTTTTCTTTGTTTTTACCGATAATTCCGTTACGTAAAAATGCGACGAAAAGCATAGTAACTACGGCACCAACAGCACAACTGATAAAATCTACCATTGTATCGGTATTTCCCTTTTGAAGTGTCATACCATAAAGTTTGTCCATTGAAAATTCATAGATTTCCCAACCCACTGCAATACTTAATGCAAATGCAAGGGAGAAAAGTGATGACATAGCTGGGCCTAAATCCCCACGCTTACGGTAGATAATATTTGCAAAATCATAACCAAACCAAGCAGAAAGTACGCCTGATGCACAATGAGTTACAATATCAAAATGCTCAAAAGTTGTACGGTTGTTAAGAGTTGAACCAATACACACAGCAATAAAAATGAAAAGTGAGAGCATAGTTTGTGTTGATGCTTCAACTTCAATTATAAATGATTTTTTACCGAAAATCTGAAAGAAATCCCACAAGTGAGTGAAAATGATAGCGAAAATTGCCTCTAAAAATTCCACAACTGACCCGTGAAAAAGACCATAAACACCCCAACCGAGAATAACAATGCGGAGTGCAATCCATAAAATTCTTTGATTTTTTGGTAAATAGCCGTATGCTTTAGTCATTTTTTAACCACCAAATTTTATTTCAATAAAATAATATCATAAACACCTTGATTTTACAAGGAAAGTATTACGAAAGAACAACCGTCAATCTGCACCTCTTGGTTTTCAGGATTGTTTCCGTAAAGTGCCTTTGGATTTGCGTAGTAGTCAGGTAATCTGTAAGAAATAGGATGCTCGTTGCGATTTACAATTACCATAATATCGCCGTTTTCGTTGTGTCTGCGATATGCAACACAACCAAGCATTGAAGAAACAGGGGAGAAGTAGCCTTTTTCGAAAACAGGATTTTCTCGTCTTATTCTGCCCATTGTTTTGTAAAAATCAAGCAATTCTTTATTCTCGTTGCCCCAAGGGTAGCAGCCGCGGTTAAATGGGTCTTTGTAGCCTTCCATTCCTGCTTCGTCGCCGTAATAAACTGACGGCACACCGGGGAGGGTAAACTGCAATGCAACTGCGCACTTGAGAAGCTCAACGCCTTTTTGATATTTGTTTCCAAGTGAGTGGCAGGATTGCCAAGCACGGTCGCGATATTCACAGCTTTCACCTGCAATTTTTGTGATTGCACGTTCAGTATCATGAGTGCCGATGTGATTCATCATAACATCAAGGCATTGTTTAGGGTAGTTTTCAACAATCTGCATAATTGTTGACATAAAA
Organism: uncultured Clostridia bacterium; assembly: GCA_937897215.1. Taxonomy (GTDB): domain Bacteria; phylum Bacillota; class Clostridia; order Oscillospirales; family Acutalibacteraceae; genus Fimenecus. The sequence continues at coordinate 2,430 of CALCBQ010000101.1, forward strand.
GCTTCTGCACTGCCGTTGCGACAAAAATCAATAATTGCATTTGCGAATGGGTAATTCATAACTGAGTCAAACTGACTGCCAAGAAGATAGCGTCTGCGACTGCCGTAACTGTGCTTTGTTGTGGCATCCTCCCAAACTTCGCCTATAAGAATAGCGTCGCGGTCTGTTTCTTTTAATCTTGCGCGCAATTCGTCAATGAAAATGTCGGGCAATTCGTCGGCAACATCAAGACGGAATCCGCTTGCACCTGCTTTGAGCCACTTTTCGATTATGCCACCCTTTCCATTGATAAAGGTGCGGTATTCTTCGCCCTCTTCAATGACTTCGGGGAGTGTTTCAAATCCCCACCAGCTTTGGTATTTGTGTGGGTAATTCTGAAATTTGTACCATTTATAATATGGGCTTTCTGTTGAGTTGTATGCGCCAAGAGTAGAGTATCTGCCTTTTTTGTTGAAGTAAACACTATCGTCGCCGGTGTGTGAAAAAACGCCGTCAAGAATTATGCGGATTCCAAGTTTTTTAGCAGATTTGCAAAGGTTTTTGAAATCCTCTTCAGTACCAAGAATTGGGTCAATTTTGCTATAATCGGCAGTGTCATAACGATGATTTGAATGCGATTCAAAAATCGGATTAAGATAAATACAACTAACACCTAAATCTTTAATATAGGGCAATTTTTCTTCTATGCCTTTTAAGTCGCCACCGAAAAAGTCGTTATTAAGGACCTTACCTTGTGGCGTTGGTCGCCATTCCGGCTCATTACCCCAATCACTACGAAGAATTCGGTCTGTTGGTATATTTTCTTTTTTTGTGCCTGAATTATAGAAACGGTCAGGGAAAATCTGATAGATTATTCCGCCCTTAAGCCAATCGGGAGTAGTGAAATCTTTTTCAGTAACGGTAAGCTGCCAGTCTTTTCGTGCAAGAAAATTGCCTGAAAAGTCGCCAATACCGTCTTGAGTCTGTAAAATTGAACTTTTGCCGTAAGACGAAATATAGTCAAAGTGATACCAGTAAAGACCCTCTTTTTCGATTGCGGTGTGAATGTCCCAGATTTCAGCATCATCGCCACACATACCTGCCCATGACATAGCGTACTCTTCATAACTTCTGTCGTCACGACGAAGCATAAGTAACGCACCACTACAACAAAATGAGCGTGGGAGCACAAGACGAAGATGCATTTCTTCGCCGGCTTCTATGCTACCAAATTTATTTTTGAAGAATAAATCCCTTGAATTGTAAGGAATAAATCCCATAATTACACCTCAAAAATCATAATCAATATATTTTACCAAAGTTAAATCCATAATGCAAGGATTAAGTGAAAATGGAGTTTGTTTCTGTTTAACAAATTTGAGTTTGTCGAACTCAATTCGTAATGCGTAATTCGTAATTCGTAATTTCCCCCCTCAGTCGCTACGCGACAGCTCCATAACTCGCCTGCCGGCTCAGACAGTGCTTCTGCTTCGCAGAGGTGTCCACAGGACACCCGCACCCCTCAAGGGGGGAGCCCAATTTTCGCCTTCCCCCTACGAGGGGAAGGTGGCAAAACGAAGTTTTGACGGAAGGGGGGCAAAGAGCCCTACAAACTCCAATTTGTCAAATATAAACGGCGAGAGAAATTCTCTCGCCGTTTATATTTATTTATGCTTTCTTAATTTTATTAAGTTTTGCGTTAAGGTCAAGAAGTTCTTCTTTGTTCATTTTAAGACCTGTCATACCAAGCATACCGATAAGACGGAGTACTGTAAAGCCACCCAGCATCTGCATAATGCCCTCGTTCATTTCAAAACCGCCTTCGCCTGCGCTCTGTTTTGCCGCTTCAGCGATTGGTCCCATAATCTGACCGAAGAGCATTTGTCCTTCTTTTACCATAAGAAGTTCGCTCATCTTTGAGTTAAGGGACAAGTAGCCGTCAACTTCTGTTACATCAAACCAGTTAAGAACTGCGCCCTTTTCTTTGAGTCTGTAATCCTCGTTGAATGTTTCAACTTTACGGATTAAACTCCGGTCGCCGTACTCCCCTGCAATTGCCTGAAGATGTGTAACGCTTGCAGTATTAGGAACATCGAAATAGAAGAAGTGATTTTCGCTTGCCTGTTTACCTAAACTCTTGCCGTTTGCGATAAGTTCAACCTCAGGAAGATTTGAATAAACAGTAACTTTTGTAAGGCCTTCTACACGGTCAACATAACGCTTACCGCAGATATGAACAAATGGGTCATCTGAAAGCCATGCTTTGTATGCGTAGAAAGCGTCTTTCTTGTATTTACGGTCGAATGTCATAAGACCTTTATGATTTTGTCCGTTTTCGCCACCCTCCTGACGAGCATCTGCACCGAAGTCAAACATATTCCAAACGTGAGTTGCCCAGATATATTTTCTTGAGAACAACTGTTTGATAAGTTCTTCGTGATAATATGCCTGATACTCTTCTGTGTAGTCGCCCTGTTGTGGGTTTGATGTGTGCCAGTTAAGTGCTTCACAACCGTATTCACTCATACCAACAGGAATGTTAGGGAATTTAGCGTGGAAGTTATCAAACCAAGGACCATTCATACTTGTATCGCCACCGTACCAACCAAAATAGTGGTTGTGTGATACAACATCAGGAATCTGAATATATGGGTCATCAAGACTGCACATTGAAACAACTGCGATAGTTGTAAGTCTTGTTTTGTCCATTTCATGGCAAAGGTCGTTAAGGATTTTATGGTTTTCAATAAGGTCATCATCAGAGCCGTTCATTGAAATTTCATTTGAAAGTCCCCAAACAACGATTGATGGGTGGTTGTAATTCTGAACAATAAGTTCTTTCATCTGTGAAATTGTATTTTCACGACCTGTTGACATATGCTTTGAAATGTATGGAATTTCTGCCCAGATTACCATACCATATTCGTCGCAAAGGTCATAGAAATACTGGTCGTGCTGATAGTGTGCAAGACGGATTGTGTTTGCGCCCATTTCATAAATATATTCCATATCTTCTTTATGGTGCTCAGGTAAAAGAGCGTTACCGTAACCCCATCTGTCCTGATGACGAGAAACACCGCGAAGTGGGTATTCTTCGCCGTTGAGAATAAATCCGCGTTCAGGGTCGATTTCAAATGTACGACAACCGAAACGTGTTGAAACCTTGTCAATTACCTTGTCGCCGTCAAGAAGTTCGATTTCTGCAGTATATAAATATGGATTTTTTCTACCATTCCAAAGAACAACATTTTTGATTTCGATTGTTTCAACTGCTTCATCAGTTTTAAGTGTTGCAACGACATCGCCTAACTTATCTTTAATGATATAGTTAATCATCTGACTGGGCTTTTTGTTTGTTACGAAAGATTCAAATGTAACCTGTGCATCAGTGCCAACAACTTTTGGTGTGATTGCAATACCACGACCACCGTAATAGTCAAGTTCAAAGTGGCTTTCATTTACTGCAATAAGATTTACATCTCTGTAAAGACCGCCATAGAATGTAAAGTCTGCCATTTGTGGATAAACAGTTTCGTTTGCAGAGTTGTCAACAAGAATACCAAGGCGTGTACCTTTTTTAAGCTCTTCAGTAATATCAACTCTCCAAGTAGAATAACCACCATCGTGAGATGCCAACTTATTACCGTTCATATATACAGTTGCAGATGAGTTTGCACCATTGATTTCAAGGTAATATTTATCTGCAGTTGGAAATTCTTCTCTGTCAAGGTCTTTTACATAGCAGCAAGTACCACGGAAGTAGTCATTACCACCGTCTTGACCGTCAATAGCATTCCAACAATGAGGAACATTGACAAAATCCCAGTCAACTGGTGTAACTGCAGGAACTTCATTCACACCTTTACGGAATGACCATTTTCGATTTAAACTGATAATTTTTCTCATAATATATACTCCTTTTCATTTGTTAAAAGTATAACAACTTACTCTATCATTTTAACTTAAAATCAATCTTTTTTGTGAGTAGAATTTTTATTGGTTTGTGGATTTTTTATTGCATATTTTTTTGACAAATTATAGTTTGTCGAACTCTTTGCCCCCCTTCCGTCAAAACTTCGTTTTGC
>CALCBQ010000102.1 GCA_937897215.1 uncultured Clostridia bacterium
GCATCTTCAAGCTCAACTTCTTTAGCGATTGTAACACCATCATTTGTGATAAGTGGTGCACCGTATTTTCTGTCAAGAACTACGTTTCTGCCTTTTGGTCCAAGTGTGATTTTAACTGTATTGCTTAATTTATCAATACCTGTCTGAAGAGCCTTGCGAGCTTCTTCGCCATAAATAATCTGTTTAGCCATTATATTAGCCCTCCCTTATTCTACTACTGCAAGAATTTCTGACTGACGAACAATTGTGTATTCTGTGTTGTCCATCTTAACTTCTGTACCTGAATATTTGCCGATAATTACCTTATCGCCAACTTTTACATACATTTCTACTTCGTGGCCGTCAATAAGTCCACCCGGACCTACTGCTACAACCTCTGCTACCTGTGGTTTCTCCTGAGCAGCAGCTGCGAGCACGATACCGCTTTTTGTTGTTTCTTCCATTTCGCAAGATTTGAGTACAACTCTGTCTGCAAGTGGTTTAATTGTCATTTTATATTACCTCCTGAAAAGAATTATAAATACTGATTTTTAGCACTCTCAACCGCTGAGTGCTAATTTATATTTTAGCCACTTTTTTCCAAATCGTCAAGTGTTTTATGTAAAATTAACAGAATTTTCATAATTTGTTTTTGTAGAAACCCCTCAGTCTGCTTACGCAGACAGCTCCCCTTTCAGGGGAGCCAAGATTTAATTTACATTTATATTAAGCCAAAACTTACTGTTAAGGCTTTATTGATTTTATTCATATCTGTTGTTGAAAGATTGCCCATCCGCTCTTTAAGACGCTGTTTATCAAGCGTTCTCACTTGTTCAAGCAACACAACGGAATCCTTACTTAATCCGCAAGCGTTACCGTTTACGCTTATATGGGTTGGCAATCTTGATTTATCCTGTTGACTTGTAATGGCAGCAGCAATAACCGTTGGGCTATATTTGTTGCCCACATCATTCTGCACAATAAGTACCGGTCTTACTCCGCCCTGTTCAGAGCCCACCACAGGACTTAAATCAGCGTAATATATGTCCCCTCGTTTGACATTCATTTTTCGTATCACTCCTTTGTTTTTATTTTTACCTTTTTAATTAATAATTAAACATTAAAGGTAAAATTTTCGGGGAGTAATACATTTTATGTATTAATTACTCTGTTTGTCCCTGTATTGAAAGTTTTCAAAGAACAACAAATCAGCACCGTCAACTGAAAGTTTTACAAAATTTCTTGTTTCTTTTTCTGTATATAATTTACAGATATGACCATCTGCATTATATGAAAATACGAGTAAATCTGTTTGTGGGTCTTTTTCAGGTGTTACGCCTTGAACGGAGTTTATGCAAATTTCAAGCGTTCTGCAAATCATATTAAAAGGCATTTTATCCCCTGCAAATGTGAATGACAACTTATTCATATTCACAGTATATTCGCCGTTGCTGCAAAGTATCTGCATATCTTTAACCGTTTCAGGAGAATTGAATGTGAAATTTAAGGACTGAAACGGCACATACTCTGCATTTGCGGAAATCTGCACACTATTAAAATTCGATTTTATTACAGTATTAAAGCCACTGATTTCCAGTGGCTCTTTTTTGACTTCCTTTATTTTTTCAAAACTACAACCGCCCAATAAAATCAGACAAATGAAAATACAAAGGATTTTTTTCATAACAAATCTACCTATTCAAATTTTTTGAGTACTTTGGGGAGTTCATTAAGCATCAATGTAGGCGTGTTGCCCATCATTGAATATTTTTCCGTTACTGCATCCCCTGTCATACCATGAACATTTACACCTGCGACAGCGCTTGTGAATGGGTCGATACCTTGCGCGATAAATGAAGCAATGATTCCGCCAAGCACATCGCCACTACCACCCGTAGCCATTCCCGGATTACCTGTTGAATTAACATAAATATCGTCATAATCAGTACTGCCTACAAGAGTTGATGCACCTTTAAGTACAAGTATTGATTTATGTGCTTTTGTAAAGGAGCTTACAACTGCACCACGATTTTCTTGAATTTCTTCTACCCTAACACCTGCAATTCGGGACATTTCTTTAGGATGTGGTGTAAGGATTACGGGATTTTCCGCACTGTCTATTATATCTATATTATTCTCTAAACAATTTATGCCATCAGCATCAAGAATTACGGGCACTTCTGCATTTTTAATTACAAATTCTGTAACGAGTTTTGTATCTTCGTCGTTACCCATTCCACAACCTATAAGCACACAAGAGCATTTTTTAAGTTCAGTTTCAAGGCGTTTGATTGCATTCTGTGATATTCTGCCTTTTTTATTGCTCTCAAGAGGAATTAAAATCTGCTCGTAAGTTTTTGGTGCTATCGCATTGTATGCAACTGACGGAAAAGCAACTTTAACAAGCCCTGCGCCACTATTAACTGCACCTTGAGATGCAAAATACACCGCATTTGGCATTTCGTAGCTACCACCTATTACGAGCACTGTACCGAAAGTACCTTTATGACTATCAGTCTCACGTTTTTTAAAGAATAGCTTTAATTCGTCAGCACTCATTGTGAAAAGTGTAGCATCTACCTGACTATAGCATTTTTCAGGTATTCCCAACGGTGCTACAACAACTTTACCGCATTTCTCCATTGATGGTTTTAACACATGGACAGGTTTTAATACAAGCACTGCGATTGTCATATCTGCAGAAACTGAATTCTCGGGTGCTTTACCGCTATCCCCTTCAAGTCCGCTTGGCACATCAATACTTATAACCGTTGCAGAGGAATTATTGATTTTATTTATAAGTGAAGTAATTGTAGCGTCTGGCTCTCCACGGAAGCCTACACCAAAAATACAATCTATAATAATTTGTGCATCATCAAAATACTTATCAGTTGTTTCATTGAAATATGCAATATTAATACCCATAGCGCGAATTCGTGAAAGCATTTCTGAAGATTCTGAGTCTGTAGGCAACCCCATAGCCATAAGCACATTCACTTTATAGCCGTTTTCACAGAGTTTTCGCGCAATTACAAATCCGTCGCCACCGTTTTTACCTTTGCCGCAAGCCACAAGTGCATTACGCTTGTTTGTATTTTCAAAAGTTTTACGAATAATTCTTGCACAATATGAGCCCGCATTCTCCATTAACTGAAGATATGAAATGCCTGTTTCATTGGCAATCGCTTCTAACTTTCTTGTATTTTCAACTGTAAGTACTCGCATTTAATTCACTCCACAAATAATATGTAATAATGATAACATAAAAAAGGAGAGTTTTTCAACTCTCCTTTAATATTTTATTCAATTAAAGAACATAGATTGTAACGCCTCTATCGCCCCATTGACGACATTGTTTGTTACTGTTCATATAAAGGTCAACTGTGTAGTAACCTTTCTTTGCAAATCCGCCTGTATCTTCGGCAACTGCATAACCGTAAACAACACCATCATTTGAAACAATCCACATTTCAGTACCGTATGGAATCTGCTTTGGATTTACCGCTACACGACCTGGCATAACTGCTTTACCTGTTGCAGTTTTTCCACCTGGCTGACAGTATGCTGCTGCGCGGCCTGTAATCTTGTATTTGTAACTTGTTGGCACATTGTTTGCACCAATTGTGTATTTTGATGGCATTACAAGTTCTGAAATAGGCTTACCATTCTTTTCAATCTTTGAATTGCCAAGGCCTGAACTCTTAACAAGTGTACCGATTGTAGTAACTTTATCTACCGGTTTCTTTGTGATAGTTTCACTCTGAACTTCAGATGACTCAACTACACCATTTACTACCTTATCTTTATAAACAACTGTCTTAGAGCCGTTTACACCTTCTTGAGTTACTTTCTTTGTACCCTTAAGCATAGCTGAAGAATATTTTGTTTTTGAACCGAACTTGATTGTTTCTTCTGCCTCGCGTGTTACATATTCAACACGAAGAACATCAATAATCAATTCATTTGAAAGTGCAGTATCAACAGATGGCACTACTTCATCATCACTATCAAGGACAATATTCTGTTCTTCTAACAAATCGCCCACTGTTTTTGCAGTTGATTTTACAAACTTCTTTTCATTGTCAACATTAATGGTAAGATTATAATAGTTAAGGATTTCTACCTCTAAATTGTTTGTCACAACAGCTTTTACATTGACACTTGAAACGAGTTTGTCTGAAAGAACTACGCCTTGTTGCTCAATAAGTTCTGCTACTGTTCCTGCGAATACGATGTTTTCTACTGTACCGTCAGCGTTTATAAATTTAACATTACTTGCACGACATACAATAACTCTGCTGTCTTCGCCTACTGTAAAATCTTTAAGAATAAGTTTATCATTTTCAGCAAGCTGAATTCCAGCTTCGGCAACTACTGAATAGGCATCTTTTTCAGTTGTTTCTACTCGTGTTACCTGTGAGCCTTCATAGACATCAACTATATAGGTCTCACTTGTGGCAGCGAAAGCAGTACCTGCACAAAGAACGGCAATTGCCATTATAAGCGCCATTACTCGTGTAAAGTTACGACGAGATGCTTTTGCATACCCTTTTATTTTATTTATCATCATTCTGCTCCTTTAATAAGCCGTGCTAACCTTTAGTATTTTCTAAAGGGCTCATCATAAATCACGCTTTGAAAAGCCAATTTACCACTCGCCTAAATCACGACCGTTATTCTCGCTTTGTGACCTTGCACATTATATTCAACCGTCAACAAAAAGT
>CALCBQ010000103.1 GCA_937897215.1 uncultured Clostridia bacterium
CCGCTGCAGATACCATATAACGACCACTTGAAAGAACGCCCATTAAAAGAACAAGTACAAGTGGTTTGCACTTAAATACACGAGCAAGCTGTGATGGCTCACCGGCTTGACGCTTACGAACAGGCATTTTAACGTGTTCCTTAACACCTGTACAAGCACGAGAATACATAATTATGCCGAGGCCAACTGTTACAATTGCCATAATGAGATATTTTCTCTTTTGAATTGTAAGGAAGTCAGTTGTATTTGTATTTTGTGCCCAAGAAGCAATAATAAAACCAACTACAAGGAAAAGAACTTCAGGAACAGCAGAACCGATTGAATTAAAAATCTTACTTACAGAAATAACTGAACTGCGTTCTTCTGAATCAGGTGTCATAACATTTGGAAGTCCCCAGAATGAAACGTCACCAACTGTATAAATCATACCCCAAGCAACATAAACGACTGCTGAATAAACCATCATTGCTGTTTTGTCAAGATTAGGGCTTAAATACATAAGCAATGTTACAATACCGATAGGAATCAATGCCCAACGGATAAACGGCAGCATCTTACCACTTTTAAGGTTACTTCTGTCAACAATCATACCCATAAGCGGGTCATTAATTGCGTCCCAGACACGTGCTAAAAGCATAAGCAAAAGCACGAACATTGGTGTTAATTGTAAAACATTGAGATAGTAGTCGCTTATGTAACTTGACATAAGTGCATAAATCATACCTTGACCTAAACCTGCAACGCAGAATGCGGTCATTTCTTTTTTCTGAACATATTTTTTCTGTTCCATTTTTTCACCTTAATCCATTAATAATGTACTTGCGAAAGTAAATTGTGCTGCGTAATACAACACGTGATTTATAATTACGTTTGCTTTTGTATTGCCACCTTCTTTGAAATAGATGCTTGAAAGCACTAAATCAGAAAGTGTAAATAACACTGAACCTGCAATAAGTGTAACAAACTCTTTGTTTGCACCACAGAAAAGCACGCCGTTAATTGCTGCAAACATAGTGCCTGACAAGAAAATTGCATAAACACCTGTTATTTTCTTAAATCTACCATATTTTAATCCCATTGGTTTTTCTAAAGCAAGAGTGCATACCATAAAGATTACTGAAGCAAGTAATGTTACAGGTACATACCACCATTTCATTTCTGCATATTCACTGAAGATTGCAGGAATAAAGAAGATGTGTCCCATAATAAAGCACATAAAACCTGCGTATGTATAAATGTGCTGGTGCTGTTTATAAACATATTTCAAATCCAACCAGATATCGCCCATAAGGCTGAAAATGAAACCTAAAATCATAAGCACGCCATATTCAAAGTGTTCTCTGTTCATTGCGAATGCTACAAAAGCAGTAGCAATAAAGCAAGCAGATGCCAACGCTTTGACAAACATTGCTTTAAGTCCGCCAACGCGTACTCTTAAAATCAAGAATACTATAGTAACAATAGCACCTATAGTAACAACGCCTGCAAATAAGTTAGTTAGCATATAAATCCCCTACCTATCAAAATTTTCCCATAAAGAAATTATACCAATAATTGCCGATTAATGCAACTATCAGTATAACCAAATTTTAGTTCTGTTTTTTGACAATGCCGTACTCGTCATAAAGTCTGTAATATGGGCATTGATAATTTGATGAGGTTAAAAAGCGTACCATTTCATCTTCATCAAGATTTATGTCACAGCAGTACTCTTCAAGTTCGTCATCATAATAGTAATTTACACAAGTTTCACAATTTGTTTTTGCCATAATTTCACCTATTCATAAAATCACTTTTTTGGTAATTCACTTATAAAATCTGTAAAGCCTAAAATATAGTCAGCTGATACATTGTAGAATTTACATAATTCAGCCAATAAATCAA
>CALCBQ010000104.1 GCA_937897215.1 uncultured Clostridia bacterium
CGATGCAACATCGACTGAAGTTGTCAGCTGGGCAGATATTTCGAAAGATGGCTAGAGGCATATAGCAATATGTGTCCCAGATAGATAATTGCCTTAAACGACAGAACTCGGCTTACAGACCTACTCATTTTTAACAAAAAACAACGAACCCCGTATAATGCATTGAGGTGATTTTAATGTTAAATGCATTTGCTGGGTCCGTTTTATTGTTCTTAACGCTTTTGGGAACTGTTGCAATTTGTTATATTATTATGCTAAAATTGTTAATACCTAAAAGTGATAGCGTCTATTACATAGTTCTGCCTTGTAATCAGAATACAAAAAATGTACGTAAAAAAGCATACGGAACACGAATAAAGCTTAACCTGTTAGGCGAAGATTGTTACACAAAAGTTGTAGTAATTGATTCAGGCATTACTGAAGATGAACGCAAAAATTTATTACCAATATGTAAAGAAAGCAACGGGATTTATCTTGTCCCAAAAGATTATCTAAAGGACTATTTTGATGGAAGAATTTGAAACAAAAATCAAAATAATGGGTACAGTAACAGATATTACCTATCACAATGATGTGAATGGGTATACTGTTTTTGTGGTTGATACAAATGAAGAAGAGCTTACTGTTGTGGCTACGGTGCTTGATTTGAAAATGGGCGACCGTGTTGAAATAGTAGGGGACTATGTGTATCATTCCGTGTATGGCAGACAGTTTAAAGCTGATTTCTGCAATCCACTTATGCCCGAATCTGTTGAGGATTTGTACCATTACCTTGCAAGTGGTGCGGTTAAAGGTATCAGAGAATCAACCGCCCTTAAAATAGTTGACCGTTTCGGCGAAAAAACTTTTGATATTTTACAGAATGAGCCGGAACGTCTTGCAGAAATCAAGGGTATTTCACTTGAAAAAGCAAAAAAAATCGGCAAAGAATATAACGTTCAGTATTCAACAAGAGCATTAATAATTACTTTGTCAAAATACGGATTAAAAACGAATGAATGTATTACTGCATATGATAAGTTTGGTAAAAATGCAGTGGAAATAATTGAAAATAACCCATATATTCTTTGCGAAGGCGAAAACAGAATTTCTTTTGAGCGCGCAGAACAAATTGCAGAGATGTTACCGAATAAACCTTCGTCTCAACACAGAATTGAGGCAGGTGTGCTTTATGTTGTTACACACAATTTTTATAACGGCCACACATGTATTCCTCTTGAAAAGTTGTTTGTACCATCCGGCGAGTTGTTAAATGAGAGTCGTGATAATATAGAAATCGCAATCGATAATCTTTTAAGTACAAAAAGACTTGTTTGCGAAAAAATAGGTAGCCGTGATTTTGTGTTCTTACCTGAAACATATCATGCGGAAAAATCTATTGCAAAACGACTTAATGTGTTGCTCAAATTCCCGCCTGAAAATCCTATTGATGTAAATAAATACATAGAGAAGATTGAAAAATCCTGCAAAATTGAATATGCCGAAAAACAGAAAGAGGCAATTGCGACTGCAGTTAATAAGGGTATTCTTATTTTAACAGGTGGACCCGGTACAGGTAAAACTACAACTCTTAATGGTATTATCAATATGTTTGATAAAGATATGCTCGATATTGCTCTTTGCGCACCAACAGGCCGTGCCGCACAACGAATGACAGAAGCAACAGGCAGAAATGCTACTACAATTCATAGACTTTTAGAGGTTGAATGGGGCGAGAATGATAAACCAGTGTTTAAGCGTAATCTTCGCAATCCTCTTGATTGTCAAGCGGTTATTGTTGATGAAATGTCAATGGTAGATATTTTCTTGTTTTCATCTCTTTTAGAGGCGCTTCCATTCGGCTGTCGTCTTATTATGGTTGGCGATAGCGACCAGTTACCGTCTGTCAGCGCAGGCAATGTGCTTAAGGATTTAATTGATTGCGGTAAATTGCCCGTTGTACAATTAAAAGAGATTTTCCGTCAGTCAATGGGTAGTAATATTGTTAAAAATGCCCATGCCATAGTAAACGGAAAGCAGATTGATACGGAATACAAAGACGGCGACTTTTTCTTTATGCATCGCCATTATCCTCTTGATGCAGTACGTACAATCAAAGACCTTTGCACGAAAAGATTGCCTGATGCATACGGATTTGACCCTACCACACAAATTCAGGTGCTTTGTCCATCTAAAAAAGGCGATACAGGTACAGTAAATCTTAATCAATTGTTGCAAGAAGCACTTAATCCTTCTGAAAAAGGCAAAGCCGAGTATAATACAGGTTATCGCATTTTCCGTGAAGGCGATAAGGTTATGCAAACCAAGAATAATTATAATATTCATTGGGAATCCAAAAACGATGAAGGCGACGGAATTTTTAACGGTGATATCGGTTTTATAGAAATTATTGATATTGCCCATGATGCTGTTGTAATAGACTTTTCGGGCAAACGCGCTACATATACAAAAGAACAACTTACAGAAATTGAACTTGCCTATGCTGTAACAGTACATAAAAGTCAGGGTAGTGAGTTTGATGCAGTTGTAATCCCAATGATTTCTGTAAATAATAAACTTTGTTACAGAAATCTTCTCTATACTGCTGTTACAAGAGCGAAGAAATTGTTAATTCTCGTTGGCACAACTGGTTGTCTTAACAGTATGATAGAAAATAATAAAACTCAACTTCGTTATTCATCACTTAAACATTTTATGCTTGACAACTGAGTTGTTGGGTGTATAATGTATATAAGCCAAGAAAATTCAATATTATGGGTGCTGACGGTAAGTCGGCTGAGATTAGAGTTAAACCACTCTTGACCATTGAACCTGATACGGATAATGCCGGCGTAGGAAATTCTTCATTCAGCCTTGCGGTATTCCTTGGCTGAATTTTTTTATTTGGAGATGATATTGAATGAAAAAGAAAAGTATGATTTGGCTTTATTGGCTAGTTGAAAGTGCAATTATGATTGCTTTGGCAGCAGTTTTGGAACTTGTGTCAAAGTCTATTATTCCCGAATTAGCTTTCGGTGGACAAATAACAATCGTCAGCATGCTTCCTGTTGTACTTGTAGCTTGGAAATATGGTATGGGTAAAGGACTTGTTACAGGTTTTATTTACTCCTTAGTTCAGATGGTTATGGGTGTCAGCACAATCAGTAAAATGATTTTACCTACATCGGATGAATATCTTGGAAGTTTATTTAATATCGCACTTATGTTTATATTTGACTACATACTTGCATATACAGTTCTTGGACTTTCATCTATGTATAAAAAAGTAATCAAAAAAGATTATATCTCGTTACCACTTGGTGCTTTTACAGTCCTTTTGCTTCGTTATATATGCCATATTGTTTCAGGCTATATTCTTTTTGGCGCTTGGGCGGAATGGTTCTTCACACAAGATGGTTTCTACTCTTGGGGCGAAACAATTATGAATACATTCAGTGGTAACGGACTTTCACTTGTATATTCAATTGTTTACAATGGATTTTATATGATTCCTGAAATTATAATTACAACAATAGTTGCTGTTGTAATCAGTAAAATTCCACAAATAACAAAAACTAGAGCATAAATAAAAAATCCCTTACTCGTAAGAGTAGGGGATTTTAGTTTATTCATCAAATTTTCTGTCAAAACTTCTGTATTGAATAGCTTCGGTAATGTGCTTTGTATCAATTTCTTCTGCATTATCAAGGTCTGCAATAGTTCTTGCAATTCTCAAAACTTTATCATAAGCACGTGCAGAAAGCGAAAGTCTTTCAAATGCAGTTTTAAGTATAAATAAAGCATTTTCAGTCATAATACAATATTTTCTCGTGCTTGCAGCATCCATTTTTGCATTACAAGTAATTTTTGTGCCTTCAAAACGCTTGTGTTGAATAGCTCGTGCTGCTTCAACTCGTTTTTTGATTTCGCTTGACGGCTCTGATTTGTGATTGCCGGAAAGATTTTCAAAATCAACAGGTGGTACATTTACATGTATATCAAGACGGTCAATAAGCGGACCACTTACACGGTTTAAGTATCTTTGTGCTGCACCATTTGAGCAAGTACAAGGGCGAGTAGGATGCCCGTAATAACCGCAAGGGCAAGGATTCATGGCACAAATCATCATAACTGAACAAGGATATTGAAATTTAGCCATAGCACGCGAAATGCTTATAACACCATCTTCCATAGGTTGACGCAAAACTTCAAGAGTATTTCTTGTGAATTCTGGCAACTCATCAAGGAATAACACACCATTGTGTGCCAAAGATACCTCGCCGGGTCTTGGGATTGCACCACCGCCCGAAAGTCCCGCAGGGGAAACCGTGTGATGTGGCGAGCGGAATGGTCTTGAACGAATAAGTGAGATACCACTTGGCAATGCACCGGCAATAGAATAGATATTTGTAGTTTCTATTGATTCCTCAAATGTCATATCAGGCAAAATTGATGGCATTCTTTTTGCAAGCATACTCTTACCTGACCCCGGAGGTCCAATCATAAGTACATTATGTCCGCCTGCTGCAGCGATTTCTAATGCACGTTTAACTTCTTCCTGACCACGCACATCTGCAAAATCGGGAATATTAAGTGGATTATAATATTCCGTGTAACTTTCAGATGTTACAGGCTGAATTTCTTCCATACCGGTAAGATGCTTAAGTAATTGAAAAACATTTTTAACAGGATAAACTTCAATGCCTTGAACAACTGCACCTTCACTTGTGTTTTCAATAGGAATAAAAATTTTCTTTATGCCGTTTTTCTTTGCACAAAGAACCATTGGCAAAACACCATTTACTTTGCGAAGTTCTCCGTCAAGAGACAATTCACCGATAAATGCCATATCGTCAGTAACGCCTTTAAGTTGTTCGTTAGCACAAAGAAGTGATATAAGAATAGGCAGGTCATAAAGCGGACCTTCTTTTTTCATATCAGCAGGGGCAAGATTTACTGTAATTCTGCTTACAGGGTATTGAAGATTTGCATTTTTGATTGCAGAACGAACTCTTTCACGGCTTTCTGAAACGGCTGTGTCAGGGAGTCCTACAATATCAAATCGTGGCAGTCCACCTGAAATATCAGCCTCAACAATTACTTTGTAGGCCTCCATTCCAAAAAGACCAAGACTTGTAACCTTTGCAAACAAAATAATCACCCCATAAATAATTTATTCAATTATACAATAAATAACATCATATTTTCAACATAAAAATAATATATATTTTGTATTTACTTTTGCATTCAATTAGCGTAAAATATATATAGTAAAATTTAGGAGGTATTGTTGTGAACGATATTAATAAGCTTTATGAACAATGGCTTTCTTCAGCAACGGCAGATGCTGATTTAATTCCTGAACTCGAAAGTGTTAATGGCGATAATGAAGCAATTCTTGACCGTTTTTATAAAAACCTTGAATTTGGTACTGCAGGACTTCGTGGTGTTATAGGTGCAGGTACAAACCGTATGAATGTATATACAGTTAATCAGGCAACGCAGGGACTTGCGGATTATCTTAATGAAGCATTCGAAAATCCATCAGTTGCTATCGCTTATGATTCAAGAATTAAATCTAAAGAGTTTGCCCAAAGTGCAGCAGGTGTTTTAGCAGCTAATGGTATTAAGGTGTATATTTATCCTGAACTTGTACCAACTCCAATGCTTTCATTTGCAGTAAGACGCCTTGAGTGCTCATCGGGTATTATTATTACTGCAAGCCACAATCCGTCAAAATATAACGGATTTAAGTGCTATGACCCTAATGGTTATCAGATGACTGATGAAGCTGCTGCAAAAACATATGAGTATATTCAGAATATTGATATGTTCACAGGCGTAAAAACAATGAGCTTTGAAGATGCACTGGCTGAAGATATGGTTGATTTTATTGAGGATTGGCTCTATGATGAGTTTTATGAAAAGGTTAAATCGTGCCTTGTTAATGCCGATTCAATCAAAAAAGCAGGACTTAAAGTGATTTATACACCACTTAACGGTGCGGGTAATAAACCTGTCCGTAAAGTTCTTAAAATGGCAGGCATTACTGATGTAACTGTTGTTAAAGAACAAGAAAAACCGGATGGTAACTTCCCGACTTGTCCTTATCCTAACCCCGAAATCCGTCAGGCATTTGAATGTGCTATTGAAACTGCAAAAGGTACAGATGCTGATTTGCTTCTTGCTACTGACCCTGACTGCGACCGTGTGGGTATTGCAGTAAAAGAGGGCGATGATTATGTTCTTATGACAGGTAATGAAGTTGGTGCAATGCTTTGTGAATATCTTTTGTCAACCCTTAAAGAGCAAAATAAATTACCTGCAAATCCTGTTGTAGTTAAATCTATTGTTACAACACCTCTTATTGAGGCAATTTGCAGTGCTTACGGTGCAGAAGTTGCAGACCTGCTCACAGGTTTTAAGTATATCGGCGAACTCATTACAAATCTTGAAAAAGAAGGCAAAGAGGAAAACTTTGTTGTTGGTATGGAAGAATCTTACGGTTATCTTCGTGGAATTCACGCTCGTGATAAAGATGCAGTTGTTGCTTCGCTTATGATTTGTGAAATGGCTGCAGTTTATAAACTTCGTGGAATTTCACTCAAGGAGTTTATGGATAGCATTTACGAAAAGTATGGTATGTATCTTAATACTGTCCTTAATTTTGCATTTGAAGGTGCAAGTGGAATGCAAAAGATGGCAGATATTATGAACTCACTTCGCGAGAATGCACCAACATCTTTTGCGGGCAAAAAAGTTGTAAAGGTTGCCGATTATAAAGAAAGCCTTGTGAAAGATACATCAACAGGGGAGAGCGCTCTAATTAATCTTCCTAAATCAAATGTGCTGTCATATTCACTCCAGGATAACAGCAAAGTTATTGTTCGCCCATCAGGCACAGAGCCAAAAATTAAGGTATATATTACCGCTTGTGCAGAAAATCGAGCTGATGCTGAATCGCTTACAAATATGATTGCTGATGATGCAAAAGGACTTTTAGGAGTGTAAAATGAATAGAAATAAATTTGTAAAGGGAGTAGCAATTTTTCTTGCAGTAATTATGCTTTTAAGTACTGCATCCGTATTACTTCAGATTTTTATGTGAACAATTAGCCACAGATTATATTCTGTGGCTTTTTTGTGTATTTTTCGACGATATTTGTGAAAATTATACATAATTTTCTGTTGACTTTTATTTTTTTTGTGCTATAATCTATCTAAAATATATTTGGTTATGTGTATTTCTGTGCTTTGAGGTGTTTTATCGTGGCTTTAACTAATAATTCAGTCAGTGATAATACACTGGTTTTACAAGCAAAATCAGGTAATACTGAATCACTTACACATTTAATTGAACGATATTCTGAAACAATAAAGCAAAAGGCGTTTTCATTTAATAATCTTAACGGAATAGAAAATGAAGATTTGTTTCAGGAGGGCATGATTGGATTTGTTTCTGCAGTTTATTCTTTTGACGAATCAAAAAATGTTCAGTTTTCTACATACGCTTCAACATTAGCGGTTAGAAAAATGATTTCTGCAGTCAGAAAATCAAATAATAAATCTAATTTACCAATGAAGTACTTCATTTCTCTTGAGGATGAAAACGACTTGTTACCAAGTTTTCCAAGTCCTGAAGAAACTCTTATATCAAACGAAGAATTTGACTTAATAAATAGTTTTATTGAAAATAATTTATCTAAGTCAGAAAAGAAAGTGTTAAAATTGCATCTTTTAGGGCTTGCGTATTCTGAAATTGCAGAAATTCTTGAGCGTGATGAAAAATTTGTTGATAATGCTCTTCAAAGAATTCGCAGAAAGTTACGCAAACTTAGATGATATAAATTCGCCCTTACTCAAAGAGGAGCATTGTTTCAATGATTGCGGTGCAATTCCGCGTAGGGTAATATTTTTTAAGCGAGGTACTAAAAATGTACGAAGACAAAACACTCACCTGTAAAAATTGTGGAAACGAGTTTGTTTTTACTGCAGGCGAACAGGAATTCTATGCAGAGAAAGGACTTGTAAACGAGCCAAAGGTGTGTAAAGAGTGCCGTATTGCCCGTAAAAACGCTAATCGCGGCGAAAGAGTTTATCATACAGCAGTATGTGCTTCTTGCGGCGGCGAAGCAAGAATTCCTTTTGAACCAAAGGATGACAGACCTGTTTATTGTAGTGATTGCTTTGCAAAAATGAAAGCAGAATAATCAAAAAACAACAAAATTTAGCACGAGACTTCGGTTTCGTGCTTTTTTGTATATTCTTCTTTTCTTTCGGTAAAATATTAAGGGAGGAAGAAATATGATTTTTTTGAAAGCATTTTTAGTTGGAGGATTAATCTGTGTAATAGGTCAGTTACTTATTGACTGGACAAAACTTACCCCTGCACGAATTCTTGTATCATTTGTAGTGCTTGGAGTAATTCTTGGCGGACTTGGCGTTTACCAGCCATTAGTAGAATGGGCAGGTGCGGGGGCTACTGTACCGCTTACAGGTTTCGGTAATACTCTTGTGCAAGGCACTAAAGAAGCACTCCGTGAAGATGGTGCGTTAGGAATTGTTAAAGGACCTCTTACTTCGGCATCTGTCGGTATAACAGTTGCAATGGTCAGTGGTCTTTTGGTGTCATTTGTGTCAAAACCGAAATCAAAGTAAAAACTTTGTTTCATAAAAAAATAAAGGACTGCAAAAGCAGTCCTTAAATAATTTTTATTAATCTTATGCAACAGTTTCTGAAACGAATGAGTCATCACAGCATGAGCATGAAACATAGTTTTCAGCATCATTACCGATTACAACTTTTTTACTGTCAACATATTTCTTGATAAGAACATATGCAGCAACTGCAACAGCAGCAATACCAACGATGATTGCAATAACTTTTAAAGCTTTTTTCATAATAATTTCCTCCAAGAATTATTTACTGAATACATTATATAAAAAATCCATTAAAAAGTCAATGAGTATTATAAAGAAAAATGCCGAAGACTTTCGTCAACGGCAAAGAACTCTACGCATTAAGTCGATTAAGCCTTGTTAAGTTTTGTAACGAGAGCAGACTTTTTACGAGCTGCATTATTCTTATGAAGAAGACCTTTAGCAGCAGCCTGATCGATTTTCTTAACAGCAACCTTTACAAGCTCGTTTTTGTCAGCAGCATTTGTTTCAATAGCAACATTTGCTTTTTTGATAGCTGTTTTGAGAGCAGAATTTGTTGACTTGTTACGCTGAGCCTTTGTCTTGTTAACGAGAACACGCTTTTTAGCTGATTTGATGTTTGGCATATTCGTTACACCTCCTTCGTATTTTACAGATACATATGTTACCACGAAATAAAACAAAAATCAAGTTATTTTTTTGAAAAATGACTATTATTTTTTCGTTGGTGCAATAATATTTAAGAAAATATGAGGTGATAGTATGAATTGCAGAACAGATATAGCCCTTGAACGCCAAGAAATGCTTTCGGAAAATGCGCAAAAAGGTATTAAAGTCAATCGTTGGGAAAAGGATAAAGCACAAGTAACAGAAATTGAAGTGCTTAATGATTTTGGTGCAGAAAGTATTAATAAACCAATAGGCAGATATATAACTGTTGAAGTGCCTGAGTTTTCACATGAAAGCGAATTGCTTGACGGCAGATTAACTGCACTTACCGAATCAATTAAAAATCTTATTCCTAATAATGCAGAAAAAGTTCTTGTAGTAGGGTTAGGAAATGAGAATATTACTCCAGATGCTTTAGGTCCTTTGTGTGCAAGACAAATTTTCTCAACACGACACATAAAAGGCGAAATTATTAAAGAATTGGGTATTAAAAATATGAAATCCGTAGCATCTGTTTCTACCGGAGTTTTAGGCCAAACGGGCATTGAATCCGCTGAATATATAAAAGGCATAGTAAATCTCATAAATCCCGATGCGGTTATAGTTGTAGATGCTTTGGCTTCGCGAAGATTAGCTCGGCTTGGCAAAACAGTACAGTTAACCGATACAGGTATTACACCGGGGTCAGGAGTAGGAAATTACAGAAAATCTATTGATAAATCAACTTTAGGTATCCCTGTGATTTCAATGGGAGTGCCAACTGTTGTTGATGGCAATACAATAGTCAATGATTTGACAGGTAGTGAAAACAATAAAGTGGTTGATGCTGATAATATGATGGTTACTCCTCGTGAGATTGATACAATTATATCTCGCGCTGCCCGACTACTGTCATTAAGTATCAATTGTGCCTTGCAACCCGATATGAAGCCGGATATGTTTCTTGCATTATCATAAATTCGTTTAAATCCGCATATTTTTTATAAGAATATCGCGGAGGATTGATAACTTGAATAAAAGGACAAACTTATGGGAAAAAACTATAAATTTTCTTATTAAATCAATGGTGCCAATAACACTTGCATTGTTAATATTTGCAGGTGGAGAAAAAGGTGCTGAAAATCTATTGAAGTTAAGCCTGTATATTATTAATCCCGAAAAAATTTTTGAATTAACAGTTGACGAAATCCCGCAAGAGATAATAAAAGATAATAAAGAAGAAAGCGTAATGTCCGATACAGTTAATTCGGATGCTTTAACTGAAATAGTCAAAAGTGAAATTCCTGAAGATATAAAAGTTTTAATAGAAAAAGCAGAAAAAGATTATATAAATTCTTCAAATGACGGTAAAATTATACCGCTTGATTATAGTCAGCAGAATGCAACCTCAAAATACAATGAAATATATATAAGAAATACAACGCTAAATCAAAACGTGGATATAGAAGAATATCTTAATAAAAAAGTCCAAATTAATATTACAAAAAACAAACCTGCAGTGTTGATTTACCATACCCATACAACTGAAACTTATGAATTGCTTGAAAGAGAGTTTTATACAAATTCCCGAAGTACAAGAAGTGCGGATTCAAAAGAAAATATGGTTAGAATTGGCGAAGAAATTTGCAAAGTTTTAGAAGAAAATGGCTATAAAACAATTCACGATAAAACGGTTTATGATGAAACAGTAAGCGGAGCGTATGACCGCTCAAGAGAGAATATCAGCAAAATTCTTAAAGAAAATCCGTCGATACAAGTAGCCCTTGATGTGCATAGGGATTCCATTTATCAGAAAGATGGCTCGCGCATAAAAACTGTTACTGAAATAAATGGCAGAAATGCGGCTCAAATAATGATTATTAGCGGTTGTGAAGACGGTAATGTTACGGATTTTCCAAACTGGAAGAAAAATCTTACATTCGCTTTAAGATTGCAGGAAAAATTGGCGTATGATAATAAAAATCTAATGCGACCGCTTATGTTTTGTAGCCGAAAATATAATATGGATTTAATTCCCTGTGCATTGTCCATAGAAATAGGTACAGATTCAAACACGATTGCAGAGGCGGTTTATTCGGCACAATTGTTTGCAAATTCCTTGTCAAAATTTTTAGAGGAGTATTAAAATGACAGAATTATCGGTAATAATTAAAAGTTTTTTAATTTCAGTAATAACAACAGTTTTAACAACAATAATTATCTGTGGAGTTTTCATAGTAGAAACTAATACAGACAGAATGCTTTTTGGTTGAAAACAGTTGCAATAAAGGTATTTGAGGTGTATAATTAAATTTATAAAATACGAAAGGTTGTATCCGTGTTTTTATACGGATTATGAATTTATGAATTTTACTGATATCGGAAATAATGGACTTGTTGAGGGATATGCAGTTATAAAGCAATGTGAAGTTAAAACTGCAAAAAATGGTAACTCATATCTTGACTTAGTGCTTGCGGATAAAGATGGCGAAATTTTCGCAAAACTCTGGGATTATAATGAGTATTCTCACGGTAAATATGAAAATGATATGTTTGTTAAAGTGAGAGGTACAATCTCAAAATATAACGGTAACGACCAGTTTAGAATCGAAAGAATTCGTCCTGTTGTTGAAAGTGATGGCGTAAACGTTGCCGACTACGTTAAATCTGCAGATTATTCAGGCGAAGATATGCTTGGTTATCTCTTATCACTTGCAAACAATTTTAAAGATGAAGATTTGAAGAAGATTGTTACATATTTACTTCAAGAAAACAAAGAAAAAATCTTGTATTTTCCTGCAGCATTTAGATTGCATCACGCAATCCGTTGTGGCCTTTTAATGCATACTTCATCAATCGTTAAACTTTGTGAATCAATCTGTAAAGTTTATCCATTTGTTAATCGAGAACTTCTCATTTCAGGTGCAATCCTTCACGATATTGCAAAAACTGTTGAATTTGATGTCCGTGAAACAGGCATCGCATCTGGTTACACTGTTGAGGGTAACCTTTTAGGCCATCTTGTAATGGGTGCTATGATGGTTAAAGAGGCAGGACAAAAATTGGGTATTGATAGTGAGAAATCAATGCTTTTACAACATATGATTTTATCACATCACGGCGAGCCTGAATTTGGTGCAGCAGTAAGACCGCTGTTTTTAGAAGCCGAACTTCTTTCACAGCTTGACTTGATGGACGCTCGCGTTTATGAGATTATGGATGCAGTGAGTAATGTTGAAAAAGGTGAATTCACAAATAGATTGTGGGCGCTTGAAGATAGAAAATTTTATAAATACAATGATGCAACTTTAAAAGTTGACATTTTGTAATAAATAGGGAAATTAAAAAAGGGGATTATAGTTATGAGAAATCATTTTGTAGGTAAACCCGTTGACCTTTTAAAGTGCGACGGTAGTCTTGTTGAACCAGGTTGGTCAACAAAACAGGTGTGGAAATATGACAAAAATGCGATTAAGTCAAATGTTTTCAGAATTAAAGAATGGGACTATTATCTTGTTTTAGCACAGGACTTTGGTGTTGCTTTTACAGTATCAGATTTAGGCTTTGCAGGTCTTCATTCTGTGTCATTCCTTGATTTCAAAACTCCTTGTGAAACAACAAAAAGTGAAATGCCATTTTTCACAATGGGCAAAACAAATATGCCTCCAACAAGTAGCGAGGGCGATGTTCATTTTGAAAATAAAAACCTTAAACTTGAATACATAAAAACTGAAGGTCAGCGTAGAATTGTTTGTACATATAAGAATTTCAAAGACGGTAAAGATTTTAAGTGCGATATTTCACTTGACCAACCGGATATGGATTCAATGGTTATTACAATTCCTTGGAAGAAAAATAAGAGATGCTTTTACTACAATCAAAAAATCAATTGTATGAGAGCATCAGGTTGGGTAACTGTTGGTGATGAAAAATATGAGTTTAATCCTGCAACTGACTTTGGTACACTTGACTGGGGTCGTGGTGTGTGGACTTATGATAATACATGGTTCTGGGGCTCAGGTAACTGTGATTTAGATGGACATGCATTTGGCTTCAATATTGGTTACGGCTTTGGCGATAACTCAGCCGCAACAGAGAATGTTCTTTTCTATGATGGTGTAGCACATAAACTTGATGATATTTATTTCAATATGCCTGAGAATGGTAGTTATACAGACCCTTGGACATTCTCATCATCTGATGGCAGATTTGAAATGGACTTTATTCCGATTATTGACCGTAGCGCATTTATTGACTTCAAAGCAATCATTTCCGACCAGCATCAGGTGTTTGGTAGAATGAGTGGTAAAGCTGTTCTTGATGACGGCACAGTCCTTGAAATCAAAGATATGCTTATGTTCGCAGAAAAAGTACATAACAGATATTAATGTAAATATTGGTTTGCCTCCTTTGTCAAAGGGAGGGGGACCGTCGAAGACGGTGGAGGGATTCTTCCACCGTTTTATATTCCTTAAACAATTCTTAATAATTTAACTTCTTTATTCTTAAAACTATTTTTATTACAATACCGTTGGAGGTTGAAAGTATGTATAATATTCTTGTTTGTGATGATGAAAAAGATATTGTCAATGCACTTGATATTTATCTTAAATCAGAGGGGTACAACACAATTCTTGCCTACAACGGTAATCAAGCAATTGAAAAGGTAAAAACAGAAGATGTTCATTTAGCACTTCTCGATATTATGATGCCTATTTTAGACGGTATTACTGCTATGGTAAAAATTCGCGAAATTACCAATATTCCCGTTATTCTTTTAACGGCAAAAAGCGAAGATACCGATAAAATTTTGGGTCTTAATGTTGGTGCAGATGACTATATTACAAAGCCTTTTAATCCGGTTGAAGTTATGGCAAGAGTTAAGTCGCAACTTCGCCGATATATGATGCTTGGTGGTGGCAAAGTAAATGAGCAGTCAATAGTAATTGGCACATTAGAACTTGACGACACTACTAAAACAGTAACTGTTGACGGCGAAAAGGTATCACTCACACCGAAAGAATATGAAATACTGTATTTGTTGATGCAAAATGCAGGTAAAGTCTTTTCTCCAAAAGAAATTTATCTTAAAGTATGGAAAGATAACCCCTACGGCGCAGAAAGTACA
>CALCBQ010000105.1 GCA_937897215.1 uncultured Clostridia bacterium
ACAATACAGTTTGGTGGGAAGGTCTTGACAAGAATCCTCCTGTAAATGCAGAGGAATGGACAGGAATCAAGACAAATGGTGTTGAATGGAAAGCAGAAGGCAAAAACCTCGCTCATCCAAACAGCCGTTTCACAGCTCCTGCTGTTAACTGCCCATGCATCAGCTCTGAATTTGAAAACCCAGCAGGTGTTCCAATTTCAGCTTTCGTATTCGGTGGCCGTCGTGCAAAACTTGCTCCACTTGTATATCAGTCAAGAGACTGGAATCACGGTGTATTCGTTGGTTCAATTATGGCTTCTGAAACAACAGCAGCTGCAGCAGGTGCAGTAGGTGTTGTTCGTCGCGACCCAATGGCTATGCTTCCATTCTGTGGTTACAATATGGGTGACTACTGGCAGCACTGGATTGACATTGGTAAGACTCTTGATGCTGATAAAGCTCCAAAAATCTTCAATGTTAACTGGTTCAGAAAAGATGATGAAGGCAACTTTATGTGGCCAGGTTTCGGCGATAACCTTCGTGTTCTTGAATGGATTATCAAACGTTGCGAAGGCGAAGTTGACGCTCAGGAAACAGCAATCGGTTATCTTCCATACGCTAAAGACATCAACATTGAGGGTCTTGAAGGCGAAGTAACAGTTGAATCACTTGAAAGCATTCTTGACGTTGATAAGGACCTTTGGGCTGCTGAAGCAGAAGGAATCGCAGAATTCTATGGTAAATTCGGCGACAAACTTCCTGAAACTCTCAAAGCAGAGCTTGAAACACTCAAAGCAAACCTTAAATAAAATTAATTATAGAAAACGGAGCTTCGGCTCCGTTTTTTTTGTTTTGCAAATTTGAGTTTGTCGAATAGAATGCAAAGCGCAAAATGCAAAGCGCAAAGTGTAGGGTCTGCGACGCAGATTTATAATTCGCTCCCTCTTTGAGGGAGCTGTCGAGCGATAGCGAGACTGAGGGAGTAATATGTGTAATTGTAAAACTCCCTCCGTCAAAATCTTCGATTTTGCCACCTCCCTCAACGAGGGAGGGTAATAGGTTGTGTCTGTGCAAAGAGTTCGACAAACTACAATTTATCGAGCTGCATTTTTTAAGATTTAATTAAGAAATACAAATTTTTACAGAAATATGTTGACAAAAGAAAAATATGGGTGTACTATGTAACTGTGCTAATTGGAATAGCACAGTTATTACAGATGGATTCAGGAGGTGATACAGGTGAATATATTTCTCGATTACCATTCAAGAACTCCTATTTATGAGCAGATTAAAGAACAAATCGTGCTTGATATAAATAGGGGAGTTCTCAAAAAAGATGACCAGCTACCATCTTTAAGACAGTTGTCTGCGCAGTTAAGTATTAATATTAACACTGTCAAACGTGCTTTATCAGAGCTGGAAGCACAAGGGGTAATTTACTCTGTTGCGGGTAAAGGTATATTCATCAGCGGAAACGCAGAATCACAGAATATTTATCTTGAACAATCTTTAGACGCAGTGAAAAATGCACTTATAAATGCAAAACAGATGGGTGCAAGTGAAGAAAAAATTACTGCAATCCTTAAAGAAATATATAAAGGAGTTGAATAAATTGATTGAATTTGTAAATATAACTAAAAAATTCGGCGACTTCACAGCAGTTGAAAATATATCATTCAAGGTTGAGCCATCATCAATTTACGGTCTTATCGGCTATAACGGTGCAGGTAAAACCACGCTTCTTAAAACTGCTGCAGGCATTTATAAATCAGATGAAGGCACAGTTCTTATGGATGGTGTAGATACTTTCGATAACGATACAGTCCGTCGCGAAATGTTCTATATTCCTGATGATTTATATTTCCCAATGAACGCAACAATCAACAGTATGGCAAAGTTTTACGCTGATTATTATCCAAATTTCAGTTACAAAACACTTAATAATCTTATTGAGGTATTCGGTCTTGACCCTAAAAAGAAAATCCGTGGATTTTCAAAGGGTATGCAACGCCAGACAGAAATAATTCTCGCTTTGGCATCCCACCCTAAATATATGCTTCTTGACGAAACATTTGACGGTCTTGACCCACATAAAAAAGAAGTTACAAAGAAACTTTTTATTGAATATGTGGCAGAAAGTGAATGTTCACTTGTAATTTCATCACACAATCTTTCTGAACTTTCTGAACTTTGTGATAATGTTGGACTAATTAACGGTAAACAACTTGTAATGGATTGTTCAGTTTATGATATTTCAAAGAATTACAGTAAAATCCGTCTTATTTTTGACCGCGATATTACAGAAAAAGATTTCAAAGATATTAAGTATAAATCTCTTGAAATTGACGGCAAGGTTGCAATGATTATCTTTGATAAAGAAACAGCCGACGAAAAACAGAAGCTTAACGCACTTCTTCCTATGGCTATTGACGAATATCAACTTACAATGGAAGAAGTATTCTTAAACGAAATGGAGGACAAGAAATATGACATCACAAAAATCTTTGAAAAATAATGTAAACTTCAACGATTTCAAAAGAAGTCTTAAAGGTTCACTTCCATTCCCTGCAATTGCCTTTGCAGTTCTTATAGTATTTGCAGTTTTCCCTATTGTAGGTTATTTCTACAATACAACAAGACAACCGGGAACACCGTATGATTTGGTTTATATATTCTTTGATTCAAGTTCACTGTTTTATACTGCTTTTGAAGTGCTTCAGGTTGGTATGGTGCTTTGCGGTATGATGACCGCGGCAAAATCCTTCTATTTCTTGTTAAGCAAAAAGCAGGTTAATGTTTATTTAAGTCTTGGCGTTACAAGAACAAGAATGTTTATAAATCGTCTTGTATCGGGTGCTATTACATTATTTACAAGCGTGTTTGTACCATTCACAATTATTTATTTAATGAATGTTGCCGAGTTAGATGCAAATGCACAGATGACTAATATTTATCTTTATATTGTGCTTTCACTTTTTGTTGCATCAATGGTAGGTTTTGCAATCAGTAGCTTTGCTATGATGGTTACAGGTAACATTTTTGAGTCTGCAATTACAATGGGTACAACTTCATTCTTGCCTACATTACTTGCGAATCTCTTTATTGGTGCAAAAGAACAGATGTTAAAGGGCTATGTATATGATTACAATGAATATAGCATTACTCCATTCTTAAGTCCGTTTTCATTTATAAATAATTCAGACCCGAATGTAATAAGTGGTGATTATTCACCTGTAAATATCAATCAGGTTGTTATGAGCTTTGACAAGCAAAACCTTGTTAAAGGTGAAATTCCAAAAGAATACTTACTTGACTGGTATTTTGTTATTCCTGTTGTTATATGGGCGGTTGTTGCAATTGCTCTCACAGCACTTGCATTCGTACTTTTCAATAAGAGAAAAGCTGAAAATGCTAACTCATTAGGTAAATTTGCAATTTCAAGAACTATAAACGGTGCATTTGCAGTTGTAATTGCTTGCTTCTTCTGTGTAGGAGTGCTTTACTATGAACTTAAAACAGTAGGTGTAACTCTTTTAGCAGTTGGATTGTCATTTATTGCATATTTTGTTCTACAGCTTATTCTTACAAGAAAATTAAAAAAATCCCTAAAATCCTTGTCAGCCTGTGCAGTGTTTATGGTTTTATTTGTTGGCTTGGTAGCCTTTATGGAAACAGGTTACTTCGGCACATACAATAAATTACCTGAAAAAGAAAACATAAAATCTGTATCTCTTACTGTGCCTGTTGATTTCTCATATAATTATCCTATGGTTGGCGGTAGATATGTTGTTAGCACAAACACTGATGATATTTCAATGGCTATGAGCCTCTTTGACGAAGTTAAAAAGGATGACGGAGACTACGCTTCTTTCGGTATTAACACAGCAACCTTTGAATTTATAACAAAAGATGGCGAAACAATTATGCGTGAATTCGACATTTGGTCACCTGACCTTTACAACGAATATATGAAAACAGTTGTAAACTCAAAGTTCTTTGACGGTGTGCTTGAATACAATTTCTTGGGATTTGATGAGAACAACAAGTCAAAGAATGGTGAATACACAGTTGCCGTCAACCCCAATGGAATAGGTAATACAAGTGAATCGGTAGGAGCATTTAACTACTATGATTCACAGTTAATTGTTAATTATGTACCTATTAAAAACGAAGCTGATACAGAGGGTTTTGTTTTTGAACTTGAAAATGGTGAAATTATCGATTATGAAGGCGACCGCGATTTCCTTATTCTCAAGGGTGACGAATTAGCAACAGCACTTTACAACGATTTATCAAAAATGACTTATGAACAGCTTCTCAAAAATAATAGTGAACCTTTTGGCGTTTTAGGTTGGGAGCAAAGCTATGTTTGTAAGTCAGATGATGTTGTAAATCCTGTTAACGATGAAGAAATTGAATTGTATTATTATGGTGAACAAAAAGATGTTGCAGGTGTAAAAACTGTTTATTCTTGGCTCAGTATTTACCCTGAAATGACTGAAACAATTGCTTATTTCAAGAATAATCATATTGAGTACACAGCAACTTACAATGTGCCTGTAAAACAAGTGCTTTATACTGACTCAAAATTGGATTTTAGCGATGCTCAAAGACAATTTATAGATGAGGCAGTAAAGGTGCAGGGTAAAAACGACCATTATAAAACCTATTTCAGCATTCCAGCAGGCAGAATACCTAATGTAACTTATTATGGTGCAAATGCTTTAAGTGATTCATTGTTCTTTAACCTTAGCTGGTATATTTCAGAGAAGATTACAAAAGAAGAGCTTATTAAAAAGGTTTATGCCGATATCGGACATCCGTTAGGTGTAGTAGATGCAGATAAAATTGATAATGTTGTATCAAGCTCTGTGGGAAATTATGAAATTCACAACGACAACGGTAGAGTGATTTTCATAATCTTCGAAGATGGCTCGATGATTGAAAAATATCTCCCAGAAGCAAATGTAAGCGTATTAAAATAATTTAACAATATAAAACGAGGGTTATGTAACCCTCGTTTTTCTTTTGCAAATTATAGTTTGTCGAACTCTTTGCCCCCCTTCCGTCAAAACTTCGTTTTGCCACCTTCCCCTCGTAGGGGGAAGGCGAAAATTGGGCTCCCCCCTTGAGGGGGAGCTGTCGCGAAGCGACTGAGGGGGGATAATTAAATTTGCAACGCTGTTCCTACACTTTGCATTCTGCCCGACAAACTCAAATTTGTTTTTCCAAAGCAAAAACCTTTCGTCTATGACGAAAGGTTTTTGCTTTGCATTTGTTAGATTTTCTTTAATCTGTCAAGGTTTTTAAGGATATGTGGAATACCCTTAAGAATAATCTTAAGACCTTTACCGAGTTTATCATCATGAATAATCATGATAAGACCTTCTGCCATTTCTGGGCTGAAAAGACCGAAACTCATTGAGATAAAGTTCTTGATTGGAAGCTGAGTAGCAACTGCACCAGCCATTGTATCTGCACCAAGAAGTTTGATGAGAAGACGGTAAATTCTGCCACCCCATTTGCTGTCCTGTGAGTCCTCAATTGTGTTAAGAACTGTGAATGGAGCATTCTTATCTCTTTCTGATGGTGGTAATTCTTTACCATAGATTGCCTTGAATGCATCAGCACTTACATTCATAATGTCAGCACCGTAGTAGCAAGGAGCACTCTGCTTGTAGTCAGGAACTTCTGCCTCTACTGTTGATTCAACATTAACTGTTGTTTCAAGTTTAATATCACGGCTTGATGCACCTACAAGAATCTTGAATTCGCCACTTTCAACGTGCCAGTCGTTAATGTTTACATTGTAGTAAGCAAATGCGCGTTTATCAAGTACGATTTCGATTTCTTTTTCTTCGCCTGCCTTTAAGAATACTTTCTTAAAGCCCTTAAGCTCTTTAACAGGACGGTAAATTGTGCTTTCAACGTCATTAACATAAAGCTGAGCAACTTCTGCACCGTCAACGTCGCCTGTATTCTTAACCTTGAATGAAACTGTAACTGTGTCAGTATCTTTAATGTTATCTGCAGATACTTTCAAATCACTGTATTCGAATGTTGTGTATGAAAGACCAAAACCGAATGGGAATGCAACTTCCTTGTTTGCTGTATCATAATACTTGTAACCTACATAAACGCTTTCTCTGTGTTCAACAGAAACTGTTGTGCCAGGGAAGTAATTGTAGCTTGAGTTGTCAGAAAGTGCTAATGGATATGTTTCGCTGAGTTTACCACTTGGGTTAACATCGCCGAAAAGAATATCGCAAACTGCACTACCACCAGCCTGACCTGTAAGGAACATGTTAAGAATTGCAGGAACTTTGTCAGCCCAAGGCATTTCTACTGCTGCACCACCTGAAAGTACAACAACTGTGTTAGGGTTAACTTTAAGAACTTCTTCAACAAGAACATTGTGCATTGGTGGGATTGAAAGGTGATGTCTGTCAGCACCCTCTGTTTCATATTC
>CALCBQ010000106.1 GCA_937897215.1 uncultured Clostridia bacterium
GAGTTTTACAATTACACATATTACTCCCTCAGTCTGCTTCGCAGACAGCTCCCTCCAAGAGGGAGCGAATTATAAATCTGCGTCGCAGACCCTACACTTTGCACTTTGCATTTTGCACTTTGCATTCTATTCAACAAACTCTAATTTATGTGCTTTATAAATGAAAAAATCGCCACAAGTGGCGAAAGATTAAAAAAGGGCAAAAAGAAATAACCCTCAAAGCCGATGTTTCTTTACACATCTTTTAACTGGCTTGGAGGGTTATTTCTGTTCACTCTTGATATCTAACTTCATTTTGTGTACCTCTCTTTCTTAATGTTCCGACCTTTTGATAACTCTTACATTCCATATCACTTAAACATTTTCCTTCAATCTATATTAAATCTCGTAAGTGAGATAAACTTTTTTGTGTAGGAATATTCATTTTTCAAAAAGTCGTTTAAGGTTTCAATCTTATTACTCGGGTAGTCTGTTATTCGACTTTTAACCTTTTTCTGTAAGATTGAACTAAGGTTTTACTTGTACATTGGAACCACCTTTGTCCTTTTTTGTTAAACTTTTTGCTTAACTTTTGGTTTGGCTTTTACCTGTACATTGGAATCACCTTTTCCTTTCTGTGTCTATAATATAACATAGAAAAAGTGCAAAATCAATATGTAAAATTGTACAAAGTTAATAGTTTTTAATTGTTTATTCCGTAGATTTTGTGCATAATGCTACTAAAAATATTGAAAATCTATTGACTTTTGCTTTTGAATTTGATATTATTAATATGTTGGGTGTCTGCAAAGACACCCTTTTTTGTCGAAAATAGTAGGGCGGGGTCTTGACCCCGCCGTATTTATTTTCATATTCATATATAATTTATTTAATTTGTTTCTTTTTCTTGTTATAAATTATAAAATATGCTATCGTTTGTGCAACGAATGTAATCCCCCATGAGATTGTGTAAGAATGATATAGCCATTCAGGGTTGTGAAATTGTGGCAACTGGAAAATGGTGTAAATCCAACCGATTCTGAATCCGCAAACACCGATAACTGAAATAAGCATAGGTGCAAGAGACACACCCATACCACGAAGTCCACCACCTGAAACATCCATAAGACCTAAAAGGAAATAAGGAATAAACAAGCAACTCATTCTTAAAAGTCCGCATTCAATCGCTTCTTGGGAGTCAGTAATATAAATTGACAAAAGTTGAGGACCTAAAAGATACATAGCAAGTGATAAAACAATACCGATTACAAACACGCAGAGCATACATATAAGAAACACCTTTTTTGCGCGACGATATTTGTTTGCGCCCACATTCTGCCCTGTAAAATTGAGAGTAGTCTGGTGGAACGCATTAAGAACAATGTAAATAAAGCCCTCAATGTTAAGTGCAGCAGCGTTGCCTGACATAACTGCCGAGCCAAATGAGTTTATAGATGATTGAATAATAACGTTTGAGACTGAAAAAAGTGAGCCTTGAATACCTGCTGGTAAGCCGATTTTGAGAATTTGTAAAAACTCGTCTTTATAGAATTTAAGTTGTGAAAAATGAAGCTGACAAGCATCACTTCGCTTAACGAGGGCAAGCACAACAAGTATTGCCGAAACACCTTGAGAAATAGTTGTTGCCAACGCAACACCGGCAACATTTAAGTCAAAAACAGTAACAAAAATTACATTGAGAACAACATTTATAACTCCGGCAATAGTTAAAAATATAAGTGGCGATTTTGTGTCCCCCGTAGCACGAAGAATTGATGCACAGAAGTTGTAAATCATCATAAAGATAATTCCACCAAAATAAATTTTCATATAAAGTGCAGAAAGTGGAAGAACATCTTGGGGCGTACCCATCCAGTTTAAGAATGTTTCAGAAAAGAATACGCCGATTACTGTAAGAATTGCACCACCTATAAGTGCCGTTGGGATTGCAGTATGTACTGCACGGTGGGCTTTTTTAGTGTCGTTAGCGCCAAGGGCTTGCGCAACGGCGACACCGGTACCAACAGAAAGTCCAACAAAAAGATTTACAATAAGGTTTGTAATTGACCCGGTTGCACCAACAGCAGCAACAGAAATACTACCACAAAACTGACCTACAATAATCAAGTCAGCAGCATTAAAAAGCAACTGTAAAATCCCTGTAAAGATTATTGGAATAGTGTAAGATATAATGTTTTTGAATATTGGTCCACTGACCATGTCAACATTTCGTCTGCTCATAAATCCACCTGAAAAAGTAAGACCCGACTACAAAAAGTAGTCGGGATTTTTATTGGTCGAGATGACAAGATTCGAACTTGCGGCATCCACGTCCCGAACGTGGCGCGCTACCACCTGCGCTACATCTCGAAATAAAGTTATAATGCTCAATTATTATAGTATTATTTGATTGATAAATCAAGTGTTTTATAAAAATAGAAGTGATTTCGCCCCTTTTCATTCAGCAACAAATGTGATATAATGTATTGTAATCAAATTGCGTTAATGGGGGCATTTTATGACAGTTAGAAAAAATAGCGAATCTTCAACATATGACGTTGCGAAGAATATTGCGGTTTTACTTGTAGTTGTCGCTCACGCTACACGAATGTACACTTCTCGCGGTATAATCACTCCGATAAACAAATCTGAATTGTTGAACTATATTACTGATTACATATATGCATTTCATATGCCGTTATTTATTTTTCTTTCAGGTTGTATTTATGCATTTTGCATTAGTCAAGGAAAATATAAAAACAATATTAACTTTATAAAAAATAAAGCAAAAAGGTTGTTAATACCATATATTACTGTGGGGCTATTTGCAGTTGCACCTGTTATGACCGTGTTAAATTTATCTAAATACAACTTTTTAGAATACTGCTTAAAAGGAATTATTTTATCTTTGGATTCAAGACATTTGTGGTATTTACTTTCACTTTTCTGGATTTTTGTTTTGGCGATGTTTTTAAGACCACTACTTATAAAATCACGATTTTATCGTTTCATAGTTTTAGCGATTTCTTTCGCACTGTATATAATTGTCTGGAAAGTAGCTGCTATTCCTGATATACTTCAGTTTAAAACAACACTGGTTTATCAGATTTATTTCTTTGCAGGAGTTGTGTTCAAATATGAATTTGAACTGTTTGAGAAAATTTCAAAGAAAATACATTTTGTTTATTGGTTAATGCCTGTAGCGTTTGTTTCAGTAATATATTTTAATACGAACGGCATAACTGACAAAATTTTCTCTTTTATAGGCATTTTGATGGCTTTGGGCATATCATTCTGTATAGTAAACTCCGGAGAGAAAATTTTGAATACTGCTTTGTATAAAAACTTGAAAAAGAATTCTTTTGGAATATATCTGTTCCATCCATTGATAATTTATACCTTGTTTTATTTCTTTGGACAGTACGATATTAATCCATATTTGCTGACTTTAGTGGCAATAGTAACATCGATTTTTGGTTCTGTCTTAATAACAGAATTATTGCGTAAACTGCATCTTAAAATTGTTATCGGTGAGTAAACAATAAGCACCAACCTATTGGTTGGTGCTTAATTTTTTGTGATTTATCTTATTCCGTAATTTTCAATTACATAATCCATATCTTTATCGCCACGGCCTGAAAGGTTAATAAGGATTGAACCGTGTTCCATAGTCTTTGCGAGTTTCATACCGTATGCAACTGCATGTGAACTTTCAATAGCAGGAATAATACCTTCCATACGTGAGAGTTTGAAGAAAGCGTCAATTGTTTCTTCGTCGTCAATTACATCGTATTTAACTCTACCGATTTCTTGTAAGAAAGCGTGTTCAGGGCCAGATGATGGATAGTCAAGACCACTTGCAACTGAATAAACAGGTGCAGGCTCGCCGTTTTCATCTTTAAGCATAATACTGTTGAATCCGTGCATAATGCCCTCAGTACCATATTTAAGACTTGCAGCGTGGTCGCCAAGTTTAGGACCACGACCAAGTGGCTCAATACCGTAAATATCAACAGGGTCATTAAGGAATCCTGCAAAAAGGCCTGCAGCGTTACTACCACCACCAACACAAGCAACAATAGCGTTAGGAAGATGACCTGTCATTTCAATAAACTGTTCTCTTGCCTCAATACCAACAACGCTCTGGAAATCGCGCACCATCATTGGGAATGGATGAGGGCCTAAAACTGAGCCGATGCAATAAATTGAGTTTTCGTATTCTTTGCTGTATGCGTCAAATGCTGCGTCAACTGCTTCTTTAAGAGTTTGAAGACCGTGAGTAACCTCAACAACATTTGCACCAAGGATTTTCATTCTTGCTACATTTGGAGCTTGCTTTTTAATGTCAACAGAGCCCATATAAATATCACATTCAAGACCAAAGTATGCAGCTGCAGTAGCAAGAGCAACACCGTGCTGACCTGCACCTGTTTCTGCAATAATCTTTTTCTTGCCCATATATTTCGCAAGAAGTGCTTCGCCCATACAGTGATTAAGTTTGTGAGCGCCTGAATGGTTCAAGTCCTCACGCTTTGCGTAAAGTTGAACTTTACCACCAAGAGCGTCAGAAAGTCTTTCAAGATGTGTTACAGGAGTAGGTCTGCCCTGAAACTCTTTACGGATTCTGCGAAGCTCTGCAATAAACTTTCTTGACTGACAAATTGAGAAGTATGCTTCAGTAATTTCAGCCATAGCATTTTTGAGTTTATCGTCAATATAAACGCCACCGTATTTGCCGAAGTAACCGTTTTTGTCAGGGTAATTGTTAAAATAAGTTTCAAAATCAACATTGTTTAAAATCATAATTATATCTCCTTATCAATTACTGCCTCCCTTGTTAAAGGGAGGGGGACCACCGAAGGTGGTGGAGGGATTCGTTCCCAAATTATATTTGTATTTTTATTTATGCCATCGCCATCGTTTTGTTAATAAAATCATAAAATCCACCTACAAAAAAATAAAAGCCTATCCCAACATTATGGGACAGACTAAAAAATCTGCGGTACCACCCAAATTCGTATCAAAGATACGCACTCACCGTGTACA
>CALCBQ010000107.1 GCA_937897215.1 uncultured Clostridia bacterium
ATTTAGGACTTGGCGACCCAATCCAAGTTTCAGCAGCGCACGGCCACGGTACAGGGGACCTGCTTGATAAAGTCCTTGAATATTTGCCTGAAGAAACTGAAACAGAAGACGAAAATGATACTGTAAAAGTTGCAGTTATCGGCAAACCAAACGCTGGTAAATCTTCTCTTATCAATAAAATTGCAGGGGAAGAGCGCGTTATCGTTTCAAATATTGCAGGTACAACTCGTGATGCAACTGACACATATATTGACAATGCTCACGGCTCATTTATGTTTATTGATACTGCCGGACTTCGTCGTAAAAGTAAGGTTGAAGACCAGATTGAAAAATATTCAGTAATCCGTGCTAGAATGGCTGTTGAAAGAGCAGATGTCTGTGTTATTATGATTGACGCTGCAGAGGGCTTTACAGAACAGGATTCAAAGGTTGCAGGTATTGCTCACGAGCTTGGTAAGGCTTGCATTATTGCAGTTAATAAGTGGGATTTAGTTGAAAAAGACGGTCAGACAATGGATAAATACCGTAAAAAACTTATGAATGATTTCTCATTTATGAGCTATGCACCAATTATCTTTATTAGTGCTAAAACAGGTCAAAGAATTGATAGACTTTTCGAGCTTATTAAATTCGTTGATGCACAGAATGCAATGCGAATTTCAACAGGTAAACTTAACGATGTTCTTGCAAATGCAACTGCTCGTGTTCAGCCACCGTCAGATAAAGGTAAACGCTTAAAAATCTACTATATGACTCAGGCGTCAACAAGACCACCAACATTCGTTTGCTTTGTAAACAATAAAGATTTGTTCCATTACAGTTATCAACGCTATATTGATAACCAGATTCGTGAAGTTTTCGGCCTTGAAGGCACACCAACTCGATTTGTTATCCGCGAACGCGATAAGAACAACAAAAAATAATTCGCAATTCGTAATGCGTAATTCGAAATTGTAGGGGCGATTCAATATCGCCCTTTTTCTATGCCTTGAAAAAACAACGAAAATATGCTAATATGTATTCAAATATATGTTGAGGTATAGTTATGAAAAAGAAAATATTTTTTCGTTGGAACAATATATGGAATATTTGTTTTGTTATATTTTTAGGAATACTCATTTATGTCTTTATTTTTGA
>CALCBQ010000108.1 GCA_937897215.1 uncultured Clostridia bacterium
TTTATGTTCTTCCTACAAACGAAGAGCTTGTTATTGCAAGAGATACAAGAGATATTGTAAACGCTCTTTAATTCCTAAAATTCACAAAGATTAAGCCGTGCTGAAAAGCACGGCTTTTTTGCATCTAGTTTCTAGTCTCAAGTGCAGTTTGTACTGCTTTGAAGAGTGATAAATCACTTTCATAATCCACATCACAAGTATAGTGCCATACCATTACTCCACCAAGACCATAGTCATTTGCAAATGCAGTTTTATCTTTAATCATCTGCACACCATTAAAACTGGTAGTTATATCGCCACTTGTAACGCCATTCATATAAGATTTTGCAACAGTATTTTTGAATGGATTATTCTCTAAATCGCCTGCAATTTGAGCATAAGATGGCCATGCTTCTTCGCCACCGTGAGTTCTTCCGTAAAATGGCAATCCTAAATCACATTTTGACAAGTCATAGCCACGTTTTATGAAATCCTTAACCGCCATTGCACCACCAACAGTTGCAAATTCAGCGTGGGCATTGTATTCGCCCATATTGTCGTATGCCATAATTTCTACTCTATCAAGTACTTTAATAGCATCTTTTGATATATTGGAACTCCAATGTGAGAATGCGGCACCAAGAATATAATCGCCTAATTGTGAATCAAGTTTCACAAGGTAATCGGAATAGTCGTTTACGCTTTCTGGCTTGTAAGGATATTCATAGTCAAAGAATATTCCATCAAATTCATAAGTTTCTAAAAGATTAAGAATATTTTTAGTCAAAGTGTCCCCATTATCAACAAATGCTAGACTATGAAGTCTTTCTTTATCGTCAGAATCCACACCATCCGGGCCTAAAATATTACAATGGATTTTTGCATCAGGATTAGTTTCTTTAATGTCTTTAATAATATCATTGAAGATTGTTTCGCCATCTACCATTTCGCCATTAATATCAAGGTCCTGAAGATAAACATTTCCGTTTTCATCAAATCTTGCAACGCCAAACAAAATTATATCTGTTAAAGTATTCATTTTTTTAGTGTCTATATTTTCGTTACCATAAAACCATTGGCAAACAAGATATGAAGTTATGCGAAACTCTTCATTTTTATTTTCTTTAACGTTAAGTACATCAATACTTTTAAGGTTATATTGACTCTCATTTGATGAGTTAATACAAATTTTAAGTGATTTTGCAGTATGCTCACCGATTTCACAATACCTATACTCGCCAACTCTGTCTTGTTGATATATTGACTGATATTCTCCGTTTTCGTCTTCAATCCAGATTGAGAACTTATCAATCTGATTATCTTTTTCTTTAAGAACTACGGTATCAAAAGTAGTTTCTTCTGGAAAACGAACTTCAATAAATGTGCCTTCTGCTGCAACTTCTCCCTTAAGATTACCAACAATTTCAGCATTTTTCATCACACCGAAACTCTTGTCATTATTATTTTCAAAAGAACCACAAGCCGTTAATGAAAACAAAAGTGCAACAACTAACAGTACGGAAATTATTCTTTTCATAATTAATCCCCTTTTTTAATTTTTTCGTTATATGCAAATTCAGGTCCACGATTACCAAGATGGTAAACCGAACGGTTTTTAACTCCGAATTTCTTCTTTTCAAGTCTAGAATAATTGATATTTTTTGATTGCATATACATCTTGAAGAAATCAAGTCGTTTATAGAAATCCTTATAGTTTTTGAATTTATCTTCGGTCCAGGCTACTTCTGCAAGAGCAAAAATTCTTGGGTACACAGAAAACTCCCAAGCATCGTATGTATCAATCCACTCTGCCCAAGATTCAAATTCAACACCAAGAACATTTTTCTCGTTTACAAAGCCGGACTTTGCCACATTATAGTTATAAACCTTTTTAAGTGGCACTTGAGCATAAGAAAAGTCAAAATACAAGGTAGGACAAGGCGAAACAATAAATTTTCTCTTATCATTTTCACGCTTTGCCCAAGCAGGATTACGATAAATCCAATACTGACCTACAATATCAGTATCAGTATTCTCGCCTATACCATCATTCCATTCAATGCTTGTTTTACCAAGATTTTTGAGCATATCGTTAACTCGATTATTAAAATAAACCTGTAAATCTTTGCCTTTTTCAATACCGAGTTCTTTCATTTTTTGTTGACATACAGAGCATTCATTTTCCCATATCTTATGACCTTTTGATGCTTCGTCGCCACCCATATGAAAATATTTATATGGGAATAATTCGCATACTTCAGTTAAGAGTTTTTCAACAAAATCATAAGTTTCGTTCTGACCTGCACAAAGCACATCTTTTGTAATTCCATTTTCACAAAATACTTCGTATTCGCCTTTAAGACAAGAAAGTTCCGGATAAGCCGCAAGAATTGCAACGGTATGTCCAGGCAAGTCAATTTCAGGAATTATATCAATACACAAACTGCTTGCATATTCTACAATTTCACGAATTTCATCTTTTTTATAATAATAAAAATACTCGTTACCACCTTTTTTAAGTTCAGGAAATGCAAGGTTATTACATCCACCAAGCAACTCGTATTTTCTTTTACTACTGATTTCATTGAGAAGTGGAAAAACTTCACTTTCAATTCTAAATCCTTGGTCATCACAAAGATGCCAATGAAATTTGTTAAGCTTAAGTAGTGCCATATTATCGAGAGTTTTCTTAACAGAATCAATGCCAAAGAAATGGCGAGACTCATCCATCATTCCGCCACGATATGCATATTTAGGATAGTCGTAAATACTACAACAATTAAGCACTGCAACACCGTTAGCGCTTTTCGCCTGCATAATCATAATTTTAAGAGTTACTGCACCATAAAAAGCGCCATTTTCATCAGATGATGAAACGACAATACCATCTGGTGTAATTTTCAGCTTATATGCTTCACTTTTAAGAGACGCATCTTTGTCAAATTTAATCGCACCATTATTTGCATCAGTTTTAGTTTTAAGAAAAGTTGATAGATACTTTCCTGCCTTAATAAACTCAGGAATACAAAGAACTGCAGTATCTTGTGTAACCGTGTATGTACCATCATTCACGGTGTATTTTTGTGGTTTAGGAATGATACTATACTTTGGTTTACTCATTTTATATTCTCCAACACCTTTCTGCAATAATCAGGAACATCAGAAATCAAGGCATCACAACCCCACTCAGTTAATCTGATAATATCTTCTTCAAGGTTAACTGTCCAAGGATTAACCGCCATACCAAGATTATGTAGTTCAATAACTTCATTTTCTTTTATTAGTTTTCTATGAGGATGTGCAGCATCAACATTCAACTGTTTACAATATTTTGCTACACCGAAATTCATAATTTCACGACCAAGGTCGTCGTTTTCATAAAGAAGAGCAGTTTTTATGTTACTGTCAAACTCCTTAACTAAACGAACACAATCCGGGTCAAAGCAAGACACAATAGAATTTTCTATGATTCCATATTTATTAATTTCTTCAACAACCTTTTTAACAAGGTCATTATCTTTTTTAGGTGGTTTGATTTCAATATTGATAAGTTTCATTTTTCTTACAACATCTAAGAGTTCAGATAGTGTAGGCAAACTTACTCCGGCGAAATCTTTATTAAAATAAGAACCGAAGTCCATAGCTTTAAGCTCGGCAAGTGTTAATTCGTCAACAAAACCTTTACCGTTTGATGTTTCATCAACAGTATAGTTATGACAAATTACAATCTCACCGTCTTTCGACAAATGAACATCGGTTTCAATTCCATCAGCATTAAATTCAAGTGCTTTTATAAAAGCAGGTATAGTATTCTGAGGTGCAACTTTATTGGCGCCTCTGTGTGCTAATACAAGTGGCATAAATTCCAATCCCCTTTGGAAATATTTTGCAAGAATAAATATTGCTATTATATTTTACCAAAAGTGATTGGCACTGTAAAGACTTATTTATCATTAAATATTTCTTCAATAATCTCCACTATCTTAAATCTGAACTTGTATTTTTCGGTTTCAGTTACAATTTCGGTTTCATCTTCAGTTAAAACATCTGATATTTCACATTCGGCAACTGAAGTTGGCAAGCACATAGGCGGAAACATTACACACCACCAATTCTGCCCTTTACCCTCGCCTATTATTACTTTTATTGCATTATAATTACCTGCAGGTAATGTTACCTTATTATCATATGTGCGGGTATTAAAATATTCGTTTTCTACCGTAATTTGTACATTATAATCAAACCCCTCGCTTTTAATGGTTTTCAGCGCAACATTCTCAAGGTATTCAATATGGGGCTCAATTTTTGCTTTTGCTTCAGTTGAAGTTACACTTCCGTCAAAAACTTCTTTGCCCGCTGTTAAAACTGCATCACGGACTTTAAGTTTTAACTCTTGGTCTTCCTGAGTATTAGAATTTGCAATCACATGCATTCTCAACATTTTTTCTCTTATACTATCGCATTGTTGCGAAAAAGCATTGATATTAAGTACACCACATATAATCAGTGCAATCAACAAAGAAATTTCAATTCTCAATAAAGTTTTTTTCATAAATTCACTCCTTATGAGTGAATTATTGGTAACAAATTCAATGTTTAAACAAAAAAATAACAGATACCAGAAGCATCTGTTACGTGCCCCGCAAAGTCGGTTGCAGTGAATACTAACCTGCGTGTTAAGCAGGTGGGTGCCGTCCGTTTCATATCTGTGCTCCCTTCGTCCGTCATAGACGGGAGGTCTGCTCCCAATGAATCGAGAATTGGCTCCCTTATAGTGAGTGTTGGGTTAATATCATCTGCAGTTATCGGGCTTCGCAGGGTGTTAAGTTTTTATTAAGATTATTCTTCCTCATTAAAATCAAATAATTCAGAAAGTCTCTCCTCAAAAATCTTACCGATTTCGTTGAACTCGTTGTCATCTTCAATTGGTTCAAGGTATATTTCGCCATCTTCTTCACAAACTTTAAGAATAATAAGCTCGCCGTCATCATCAAGGATTTCTTCTGCATCATCATATACAGGAAGAAGCGCTACATATTTTGCTGTATCTGTTTCAATTCTGTCAAGCTCTTCAAAAACGTGTTCAACGCCATTTTCATCAATAACAGACACTAAATCCGGATTAAATTCTTCACTCATTTTTATTCTCCTTTATATTACAGAACATACACGCCTGATTCAAGTACAACAATTTCTTTTCCGCAAGAGCGCAAATATTTATACACCGGCTCATCAAAAATTCTGAAATCACTTACTGAATAGTCGTTAAGGTTTATAGTTCTTACTTTATTGGAACCCTTATTGCATATAAAAAGTTCATTATCGTTTTTTGAAATTGAAACAGGATTTTGAAAAGACAAAGAATCTTTTGCGCCAATTCGCATACTGAACTTTTTATGTGAAATAGAGTAACTAACAACACAATTATTTTCAGGAACTACACTCCAGATTTGTCTGCCATCGCATACAACGCCTGTAATTTCGCCCCCCTGATATGACAAGTCGCTTGACCACATCATATTACCTTCAGGCGAAAACAGACCTGTCTCGCCGCTTGGGTAAACAACTACCACTTGTTTAGTTGGAAACACATCAGCATCACAAGAGACATAATCGCCGAGTTGTTCCGCTATTTTTTTGTATTCCGGACCAAATTTATTTAACAAATAAACGCTTTTAGTAACCGGAGTTTTTTGCATTCTTTTTATATCATATCCGTAAAAATTAACTTTGACAGAGCCATTTTCAAGGACTCTTTTTTTTGTAAAAATGATACCGTTTGAGAATGCGATGATATCGTAAACCGAATCAACAATTTTCTGCATTAAAAATCACCGCTATATATAAATTTTAGTTTAGAATTCGTATTTATGTTATTGTACTATTTTTTTCTCAATCGGTCAATAAAGAATTTAATTATTTTTTAATTAACTTATTCTGACAATTCTCATTATTATGAGGACAATCGAAATTAATACATCTTGTTTTTCTTGTTCCATCAGAATACATAATCAGTTC
Organism: uncultured Clostridia bacterium; assembly: GCA_937897215.1. Taxonomy (GTDB): domain Bacteria; phylum Bacillota; class Clostridia; order Oscillospirales; family Acutalibacteraceae; genus Fimenecus. The sequence continues at coordinate 5,998 of CALCBQ010000108.1, forward strand.
CATTACTATATTTTTACCCTGATGTGTACAGAATTGCTCGTAAGTTGTTTTAGTTTCGGTCATATTCTTCACTCCTTTTTAAATTTCTAATCTATTGTATGTTTCAAGGTATAATTTAAGCATTAAAATAATAAAAATAATATGTCCATTAATTTTCAGGAGGCAAAAAATGAATTCAGGTAAACTACTTCTTGGCTTTTTGTTTGCCATATATCTTATTATGATTTTTATAGCATATTTCAAATCAAAAAAATTTTTCACCGCACTGCTTTTTACCGCATTACAAGGGGTTTGCGCATTATTCGCAGTCAACCTGATTGGCAAATATATTACTATACATATTCCCATGAATGCATGGACTCTTGGGGTTTCTTCTCTTGGCGGGATTTCAGGTGTAATAATGCTATTATTATGTGATATTTTTATGAGTTAGCCACAATACAATCATACTACCAGACAAAAAATAATTCATTACACAAATATTGGATATTCAGTAAAAATTTATTGCTACAAATTATTACAATTTGTGGCTTTATTTTTTGATTTTCGCTTTACTATTAATATCAATTGTGTTAAAATAATAACAATATTGACTTGTAATATAATTATGACAATTTATCGGGAGATGCATTATGGATTTATTCTATACAATTATTGAATCTATTGGTGTTGTTGCATTTTCAGTTTCAGGTGCAATGGTAGCAATTAGAAGAAAAACTGACCTTTTTGGAGTTATTCTTCTCGCTATAATCACAACTCTTGGTGGCGGACTTACAAGAGATGTAATTTTTAGTTTTTCTCCTCCTGGACTTTTCAATTCAAAAGAATACTTATTGCTTTCAACAATAGTTTCCATTATTGTTTTTCTTTTTGCCAGAAAATTCAGTCATACATATTTAGAAAATGAAACCAGAATTGAACACATAAATGATATTTTTGACGCATTGGGACTTGGTATTTTTGCAGTAATGGGTGTTAAAGTTGCTTTTGAGCAAGGATATACTGACAACGCATTAATTAGTATATCTTGCGGTGCAATAACTTGTATTTGTGGCGGTATGCTTCGTGATGTGCTTACGAACTCAACACCATTTGTATTAGTAAAGCGAATTTACGCTATTGCTGCAATTGCGGGCGCTTCCACTTATTACTTTTTGTATGTATACGGTTGGAACATAGGTATTGAAGATAGTCTTGCTATGATTATTGGTCTTGCAATTACATTTGTTTTAAGAGTACTTGCTATGGCGTTCAAGTGGAATATGCCAAAAGCAATTAAATAAGGAGATAAAAATGGAAAAGAAAGCGACTATTCTTGCCGTTGCAGGTAAAGGTGGAGTTGGCAAAACATCACTTTCTGCAACTATTGTCAGATGTCTTGTAGAAAAGTATCCTGACAAGAAAATTTTAGCCATTGACGCTGACCCCGCAGTTGGTCTTTCAACTGCATTGGGCATCGATGTTAAAATGACCATTGACGATATTAGGAAAGAGATTATAGCATCAGTTGAAGATGGCGATACAAGAACTGCTATTGAGCTTTTAGGCGAAGCAAAATATAGAATTTTTGATGCGCTTGTTGAAACAGACGGATACTCTTTTATTGCAGTAGGCAGACCGGAAACAGCGGGATGTTATTGCAAAATCAATTCATATTTAAAGGAAGTAATCTCAATTCTTTCTAATGAGTTTGATTATGTTGTAATTGACGGCGAAGCAGGAATTGAACAGATTAACCGTCGAGTTATGGAAAAGGTTACTCACCTGTTCCTTATTACTGACCCAAGCAAAAAAGGTTGTCAGGTTATAAACACAATCAAGAATGTTGCAGACGAACTTGTTATGTATGAAAAAATTGGTGTAATCGTTAATCGCATGGCTGACGAAAGTCTTAAAGATTATATCGATACAAATGGTATTCCTGTACTCAGCTACATTGCAGATGATAAGAATTTATCAGTATTCGATATTAAGGGAGAAAACATTTTTAATCTTCCTGCAGAATCAAACGTGGTAAAAGGTGTTAAAAATGCACTTAATAAGGTAGGGGTTATATAAATGAAGGATTTAAAGCATTTAATCTATTTTGAGAACTTGTTGCAAGAAGCAAACAACGACCTTGTAAAACAAGCAACAACCGATGGAAAATTAGCTATTGCTTACACTTGCT
>CALCBQ010000109.1 GCA_937897215.1 uncultured Clostridia bacterium
TAGCACGATATGGTGTTAAATTCGGTATTTACAAAAATAATGTTTTTAACGAGCGCCTTTTCCCATTTGACGCAGTTCCTCGCATTATCTCAAAAGACGAGTTCGACTATCTTGAGCGTGGACTTAAACAGCGTGTCAAGGCTCTTAATATCTTTTTGAAAGACATTTACACTAAAAAGCAGATTATCAAGGACAAAATCATTCCTGAAGAATTTGTTTACGGTGCAGCAGGGTATATGATGGAGTGTGAGGGCGCAGTACCACCAAAAGATGTTTTTGCTCATATTTCAGGTATTGACCTTGTGCAAGGCAACGATATGCGATGGTATGTGCTTGAAGACAATCTTCGCGTGCCGTCAGGGGCTTCATACCCTATGATTGCTCGTGAATTATGCCGTCGTGCAAGTCCTGATACATTCCGTGCAAACGGTGTTATTGATAACCGTAATTATGGGGATTTACTTCGCAACACTCTCGATTATGTAAATACAGGTGGAATAAATGTAGTGCTCACTCCTGGTCGATTTAACTCGGCATTCTTTGAGCATTCTTACCTTGCCGAAAAAACCGGCTCAGTTTTTGCTATGCCGCAAGATTTGTTTGTTGAGGGTAATGTGCTTTATTATAGTGAGTATTCAGGCAAGCGTCAGCGTGTTGGTGCAGTTTATCGTAGAATCAATGACGATTTCATTGACCCAATGACCTTCCGTGCAGACTCACTTCTTGGTGTACCTCATATTATGGATGCCTACAGAGCAGGCAATGTGGCACTTGTAAATGCACCGGGTAACTCTGTTGCCGACGATAAAGGTATTTACTACTATGTGCCAGCTATGATTAAGTATTATTTAGGAGAAGAGCCAATACTTTCAAACGCACCTACATATTTACCATTTTACGAAGACGATATGAAATATGTGCTTGAAAATGTGCATAAATTAGTAGTTAAAGATGTTGCAGAATCAGGTGGCTACGGTGTTGTATTCGGTAATGAATTGTCCCTTGAACGATTGTATGAACTTAAAAAAGCAATTCAAAAAGAGCCACGAAGATTCATAGCACAAGAAATTATTAAATTCAACGACTTAAAGGTAGTTGAACACGGAGTTGCAACTGAAAGGAAGGCAGATTTACGCGCATTCGTGCTTATGGGCGAAGAGCCTGTTGTATGGCAATCAGGACTTACTCGCTTTGCAAAAGATGCTAACTCATTCGTTGTAAATTCATCTCAGGGAGGAGGCTTTAAGGACACATGGGTATTATCTCGATAAAATCAAGTGATAATCTTTTCTGGTTAGGTCGCTATGTTGAGCGTGTGTTCACAACTCTTAAGGCCTTTACAGAGTGTTATGACATTATGATTGATATAAATGATGAAGAATACATAAATTTCTGTCGCAGATTAGGTATTGCAAACAACTACTCTTGCCGTCAGGAGTTTATCAGTTCATTTTTGTTTGATGCAAATGACCCTGCATCAATTTATTCAAGTCTTTTGCACGCTTACGATAACGCAGTTGAAATGCGAAACACAATCAGTTCAGATACTCTTGCATATCTTCAGCTTGCTGTTGATATTATGGAAAAAAGCAGTAGCAGTAATGCTCCACTTCTTAAAGTGCAAGAGGTTACTGACTGGATTTTCGCATTTTGGGGAAGTGCCGACGATAACATTGAGGCAGAGACATCAAGAAACATCTTGAAATTTGGTCGAAGTATTGAGCGTCTTGACCTTTATACTCGTCTTGATTACCCTCACGAATTGCTTAAAAAAGAATTTTCAATAATGCTTAACCGACTTTACAAGGTGGGTATTGATTTCAATACTCATTCTATTGAGCGTCTTACTCGTATGATTTTGGAGGAAGAGGACTATACTCCTTATAAATTCTCAATTCAGAACGAGTTGTCACAACTTTTTGTAACAGGGGTGATGTAATATGGCAGTTTTAGATTTTACCTATAATATGTCAATAAAATTTTCAATGCCTGTAATCAAGCATTGTTACACACTCCGCTGTATTCCGTTAGAGTGTGAAAATCAGCACATTGAAGATATTAAAGTGACAGTTTTTCCTGAAAACGAGCTCACATACTCAAATGATGGATTTGGTAATATTCTTGTTACTGACCGTATTGTTACAATGCATAACGAGTTTTCAGTTAATGTTGAGGGTATAGTTACAACAGGGGCTCACATTACGCCTGAAACAGACTTGAATCCTGTTTACAAATACCCTACAAGCTTTACAAAATGTGGCACAGAGCTAAATAAAATGTTTGAGCGTATAAGAGTTGGTATTTCTGACGACGCCGTTGATACTGCTATGAAATTCACTCGTGCTATTCGTGCTAACATTGTGTATAAAGCAGGTTCAACAAGTGTTGTAACTACTGCAGAAGAAGCACTTTTAAACGGTGCCGGTGTGTGTCAGGATTATTCTCACATTCTGTTATCACTTCTTCGCAAGGCTGAAATCCCTTGCCGTTATGTTGTTGGTATGATGGTGGGCGAGGGGGAAACTCACGCTTGGGTTGAAGTGTATCACAACGGCAGTTGGCACGGTGTTGACCCTACAAACAACCGTCTTGCCGATGAAAATTATATTATCATCAGTCGTGGTCGCGATTTTGCCGATTGTGGAATTAATCGTGGACTTTTAACAGGTGGCGGAATGCAAACCCAAACAGTAAGTCTTAAAGTAACAAAAAGGTAGTTTTTATGGATATCGGATTATCATCTGCCTGTTTTTATCCTCTTGAAACTGAAAAATCAGTTGTTAGAGCGTGTGAAACAGGGGCTAAAACAATTGAAGTTTTTATGAATGCTCATTCAGAGTTTCAACCTGATTATGTAAAAAATCTGGCAGAAATCTGTAAATCATACGGTGTAAAAGTAGCATCTGTGCATACAATGGGCTCGTTTACTGAATCGTTTCATCTTTTCAGTTCATATAAACGCAGATATTTTGAGGCGAAAGACACATCTTTTAAGCGCCACTTTGACGTTATGCACACTCTTGATGCAGAAATCCTTGTTATGCACGGCATAAAAAAACCAGGTAGCATTTCTGACAAAGAATATTTTGAGCGTTTTGGCGAATTAACACTTATGGGCAAAGCAGAGGGGCTTAAAATCTGCCAAGAAAATGTTGTTCATTACCGTAGCGAAAGCCCTGATTTGCTTTTGCGTATGGGCGAATATATTGGCGACGATTTCAATATGGTTTTTGATATTAAACAGTCAATACGAACAGGAATAAATCCATTTGAATTTGCAGAAAAACTCCATAAATACATTCGTCATATTCATATAAGCGACCACAACAAAGAAAAAGATTGCTTTGTGCCTTGCAAAAATGGTACTTTTGATTTTAAAAAGTTCTTTGATATGATGAAAAAATACGATTATAAGGGCGATTATATACTTGAACTTTATGAAAACGGCTATGAAAATGATAACGAGCTTGAATTTGCTATGAATGAACTTAAAAAGTTGCTTTAAACCCTTTACATTGTGATTTAAAATGTGATACAATACTATATGTAGTAAATATAGTATAAAAATAGGAAGTGTTTTTATGAAATGTCCATTTTGCGGATTTGAAGAAAGTAAAGTTATTGACTCACGTCCAACTGACGAGGGTGAAAGAATCCGTCGCCGTCGTGAGTGTATCAAATGTGCAAAACGATTCACTACTTATGAAATAATTGAAAGTGTGCCTATTGTTGTTGTCAAGAAAGACAAAACACGTGAAGTGTTTGACAGACAAAAACTTATTAAAGGTATGCTTACTGCTTGCGAAAAGCGTCCTGTTTCAATGGAAACTATTGAAAGAGCAGTCAGCGAAATTGAGTCAACATTACAAAATTCACTTGACCGTGAAGTTACTTCTGTTCGTGTTGGCGAGCTTGTTATGGCAGAGCTTAAAGAAATTGACCAAGTGGCTTATGTTCGTTTCGCATCAGTTTACAAGCAATTCAAAGACGTAAACGCATTTATGGAAGAACTCTCTAATTTCCTCGATAAAAAATAAGAAATATTTAATAGAACGGAGTGTTGTTATGAAAAGAACGATTTCAAAAATCTTGTGTGTCATAATGGCACTTTGCGTCTTTTTAGGCGCAATGCCAATAGTATCGTTTGCAGAAAACGAAAAGCCTGACGGTTATGTGGTGGTTGACGAGATTGAGGCAACACGGTTTTCACCCGGCAACACACTTCCTGAAACAGATATTGCAACTGATGATTTTGTTGCAAACAAGTTTTATGGAAATACCACTGACCCTGACAGTGCATATCTTTTCTATGACCAGTTAAGTGATAACGAGAAACATATTTATTCTAAATTTTTGGCAGCAGGTGTTGCTGAAACATTTACAATTGATTTAGATTATGAAGCAACAGGCGCAACTGTTAATGATGCGGTAACTAATGTTAAGGCTATAATTTCAAAAGATGTTAAAGAGGCGTTAACTGCAGCGTGTGAAGATAATCCTTATTATTTCTGGATGGGCGGTTACGGTTATTCCTTCAGCTATTATCAATACGGGACAGATACAGGCTATGGTGTTTCAACTGCAGGAATTACAATCAAAATTACCCTAGACACCAATTCATATACTGACTTTGCCGATGTTGAAACAAAGCTTTTGCAACTTGCTGAGGCAGTAGAGGCAGCGCCGGTTAACGGTATTACTCGTTATGAAAAGGTAAAATCTATTCACGACTATATTTATAATATCAACGAGTACCCCGACAAGCAAGGCACATTTTCTGATGGTTCACCTTGGTATGGCCCTATGGCACATCAGCCAACAGGGGTATTCTTAAAGGGACTTGCTGTTTGTGAAGGCTATGCCGAAGCATTCAAACTTCTTTGCGACCGTGAAGGCATTCCTTGTATTACCGTACTTGGCTATGCAGGTGGTCCTCATAAATGGAATTATGTTAAAATGGAAGACGGTAAGTGGTATCTTGTAGATGTTACTTGGAATGACCAAAGCGACACCGTTTATTACGACCATTTTCTTATAGGTGCGAATACAATAACTCCACATTTCTCAGGTAGCGACCCTGATAGTGAAGTGCATATTCCTGACGGTGCAATGTATGACGGAGCAACTCCACTCCAGTATCCTACACTTACAACTGACCATTACGGCAAGGTAATGTTAAACTATAATGTTGGCGATATTACTGTTGAAGATAGTATGAACGTAATCTTTTTAGGTAAAGATATTACAACAGTAAATTATAAGTTTGTAATACCATCAGGCTTCACAAGTTCACTTTCAAGTAGTACTGATTTAACCGGTGGTACTTTGACTACAACAAAAACTGCAACAGGCGTTAGCAAGATATATATGTTTGCAAAGCGTGGCGATATTGACGGCTCAAACACAACAGATACAACTGACTACAATAAGGTTGTAACGGCTTCAACATTGGGCAATTGTCCCACAAAGAATACTGCAGAATATTATGCAGGCGATATAAACCACGATGGCGCAATTGATGGGTTTGATGCAATCACACTTGACTTGTATTTGAATGACACTATTGATTTTAATTAAATAATAACAAAAAGGTGGGGTTATTAACCCCACCTTTTTTCTTGTGTGAATCTGAGTTTATCTAGTTTTTAGTACAAATCCGTTGATAAATATCTGTCGCCAGTGTCGGGAAGAAGAACAACAATATTTTTATCTTTGTATTCGTCTTTCTCTGCAAGGGTCAATGCACCATAAAGTGCTGCACCTGATGAGATACCAACAAGTATGCCCTCACTCTTTGCAAGATTTCGCGCAGTATCATAGGCATCATCTGCACTGACTTTAATAATTTTGTCAATAACCTTTGTGTTAAGGACTTCAGGTATAAACCCTGCGCCGATACCCTGTAATTTATGTGCACCCGCACTCTCGCCTGAAAGCACCGCTGAAGTATCTGGCTCAATAGCTACAATCTCAACATTGGGATTTTGTTCTTTAAGATATTCTCCTACTCCTGTAATTGTACCGCCTGTACCCACACCTGCCACGAAAACGTCAACTTTACCGTCAGTATTGCTCCAAATTTCAGGACCTGTGGTTTTATAGTGTGCCATAGCGTTTGCAGGGTTTACAAACTGACCAGCAACAATACTATTAGGGATTTCTTTTTGCAATTCGTCGGCTTTCGCGATTGCACCATTCATGCCAAGTGTACCGTCAGTAAGCACTAATTCTGCACCAAAGGCAGTCATAAGTTTTCTGCGTTCAACTGACATTGTGTCAGGCATTACAATAATAACACGATACCCACGAGAAACACCTATAGATGCGATACCGATACCTGTGTTACCGCTTGTTGGCTCTATAATTGTTGAGCCGTATTTTAATATACCTTTGTCTTCGGCGTCTTTAATAATAGAATATGCAACTCGGTCTTTTGCACTGCCGGCAGGGTTGAAACATTCAAGTTTTGCAAAGATGTTTGCTTTTGTATTGGTATTGAGTTTTAACAATGGAGTATTGCCGATTAATTCGGTTACAGAATTATAAACTTTCATAATATCACCGAATATTATATTAACATTATATTTGAAATTTTACAAGTAAGAAAACAAAATTGGTTTTATTTGATAATTTAGAGTTTATCGAATTGTTTGGTAGCTTTCGGTAGGGCGGGGTTTTGACCCCGCCGAATTAGGCAACAAATTCCCTTTGGAACAGCGGG
>CALCBQ010000110.1 GCA_937897215.1 uncultured Clostridia bacterium
TTGATTTCGATATTTTGAATGTGATATAATATTTGTAATAAATCTTATTGTGTAAAGGCGGTGTTATTGTGGAACACATAATTCGTATATTAACTTTCGCTCTTATACCGATTATTGTAAACGGTGTTTTTGCTTTTTTGCGTCAACCAAAAACAGCAGAAAAAGGGAAAGTACATTTGCCTAAATTCTTTGCAATTTTGGGAGCAATAACATCTGCACTCTTTTTGGTGCCGGCTATTATTACTGCGTTTTCCGATGAAGCTATATGGGTGCCAATTGTTTTTCTTGTTTTTTCCTTGCTTGGTGCCACATTAATAATCGCTTTTATGAATTGCAGAATATCCTATGATGAAGACAGTTTTGTTGCAAAAACTTTCTTTGGTATAAAAAGAAAGGTGTCTTATGACCAAGTTACCGCTATAAAGGAAAATATGCACGAAACATACATTTATGTTGGCAAACGAAGAGTTATGGTTGATGAATTTTCTATAGGTGGAAAGGAATTTATCAACCTTGTTAAAAAGAAATACAGAACTCTCCATAACGGACAAAGCCTACCAAAGATAACGAAAACCAAGAATGATATTTTTAATGGGCATGTAAATGATGCAGCAGGGTTTTATGTTGTATATGGTATGGTGTCTGTTCTATTAGTGGGATTTATTGTATTTTTGGTTTGTGATATTTGCATACCTAAAAATGTGAATAATACTGTTGAACAAACAGTAACCTTTATATCTTGTGATGTAAAAGAAGATGAAGTGATATTAACTTCTACGGATGATAATATTTATAAAATTTCATATGCCGCTGAACAAATTAATATCAATGGAATCAAATCAATTTGTAACGGAAAATCAAAGGTAACAACATATTCTAAAGAGGTTACACCTGATGATGAGGAAGATTTTTATTCAATAAAAGCGATTAAGTATAATGATAGTTATCTTTTAAGCTTTGAAGAAGAAAGTCAATTATATAGACAAGAAAGTTGGCCGATTGTTGCTTTGTTTTTATTTGTGTTGTTAATTTGGGTGGCGTTTATTGTAGCTTCTATTGTTGTTGGCAGAAATCCCCAAAAATTCAGCAAAAAAGTTGTAAAAATGTTTTTCAAAGACGGATACATCAATTATTAGAATATTTACGACAGTATGTTACTACAATAACATACTGTCGTTTTCCGTTTTTCAAGCCTTTGCTAATTGCTTGCTAAAATGAACAGTTAAAATCAAATGATATTTTATACTTTTTCTTGGTAAAAGAATAACAGCATAATAAATGAAGAAGAAAGAAAGGGAGTTTAATGGCTTATATGAGCTTAAAATGTCATCCACCTCCCAAACTCCTAAGGATTAGATGTGAGTTCGATTCTCGCAAGGGGTGCCAAAAAGCCACCTACTCAAACGAGTAAGTGGCTTTTTATTATTTCTTGTTATTTAATTTCTCCGTGCTTTTCGTAATTAACTACTTCACTGATTTCATTTTTATCATTAACAAAAACTACTTTTGGGTAATGATTTTCATTTTCCTCAGGTGTCATCTGAACATAAGCCATAATAATAATTTTATCGCCTACTTCAACACATTTTGCTGCGGCACCATTAAGACAAATACAACCACTATCTTTTTCGCCCTCTATCACATATGTTTCAAATCTGTTTCCGTTATCAATATCGGCAATCTGTACTTTTTCGTATTCAAGAATTCCTGCCGCATCCATCAACGCTTTATCAATAGTAATGCTACCAACATAATTAAGCTCCGACTGAGTAACAGTAGCACGATGAATTTTACTTTTCAACATTGTAATATACATTCAAGCACCTCTACAATTATCTATATGCTTATGACATTATACCACACTATTTTGCATAAAACAAGCATTGCATTAAAAATGTAAAAACGCCCATCAATACGATGAGCGTTTTAATTTATTCATTCTCTTCAAGGAACTTTACAACGTCGCCAACAGTTTTAAATGTTTTTATTAATGAATTTGGTATTTCAACATCAAACTCATCTTCAAGACCGCAAATAAGTTGAACAAAACTCAACGATGTAAATTCAAAACTTGAATCAAGTTGTGTATCTTCTGTGAAATTCAAGTCTTCTTTACCAATAACCTCTGAGAAAACTTTTTCAATTCTTTTAATCATAACTTATCCTCTCTTTTCATTCATATCTGCTGTAACTTTTTTGAAGTTAACCTTGCCCATTGCCGTTCTTGGTAATTCTTCTTTAAAAATTACTTCTCGTGGCATTGCATACTCCGCCACATTTTTCTTGCAATTTTCAAGAATGCGTTCGCGAAGAGAATCCAAGTCTGCGTCCATTGATACTGGTTGAACAACTGCTACAACTCGCTGTCCAATTGTTCTGTCTTCGACACCTACAACACAACTAACTACAACGCCATTAACATGATTGATTACTTCTTCAATTTGTGATGGATAAATATTATAACCTGCAGTAATAATCATTTTGCAGTGTCTTTGACGATAGTACAAATATCCGTCTTCATCCATACATCCAATATCGCCGGTATGAAGCCATGTTTTACCATCTTCATGCACCTGCAACGCAAGTTTTGTCTCGACCTCATTTTTGTAATAACCCTTCATCATAGTCGGGCCGTTAATACAAATCTCTCCATCTTCTCCGCAAGGAACTTCTCTGGTGCTACCGAATTCACAAATTTTAATTGTGTTTCCGGGAAGAGGTAATCCTGTACTACCCTTTTTATGAGCAAAGAAAGGACTGATACACGCAGCTGAAAGGCACTCTGTAAGTCCATATGCCTCTGTCATCTGTTCTGTTGAGCCACCTTTTTTGAGATAATTGTTCATTCGATTATAAAGTTTTTCACTGCATTTATCTCCTGAGAAAGCCACCATTTCAATAAATGAAAGGTCTTCTGTTTCAATTTCTTCTGTTCTGGAAAGTGCTTCAAACAAAGCAGGAACAGCATAAATATGATTTATCTTTTTATCAAAGATAAGCTTTGCGCATGCTTTAAAATCAAACTTTGGAACAAGAAAAATATGCGTTCCCCAATAGAGTGCCACGTGCATACACATAGCAAGTCCAAAACCATGAAAAACAGGCATAAGTGCTAAAAGTTTTTTACCCGCCATATCTTTTCTGTCAGAGCGGATAACCTCAGTAGTTTGTATTGCCATACAGTTAAACCCTTGATTAGTTACCATAACACCCTTTGGTATTCCCGTTGTTCCACCACTATAAAGAATAGCAGCAAGGTCGTCGCTTTTTCCGTCATCTACAGGAAGAGCTTCTGCTCTTTGTTTTCCTTTTTCAAGAAAATCATTCCAATAGATTGCATTGTGGTCAGGATTTATATTGATTTCAAGTTTATTTGCTGCAAGATAGTGTGGTTGAATACTTTCAGGTAATGCGTCAACAATTCTTGCAAGTATCACTGTAGGGTTTTGTGTGGTTTCCCATTTAATCTGACTTAACTTATCATATAAATTATCAAAAGTAATGATAGCTTTACTGTCAACATGTTCAACAAATCTCTTAATTTCGTTAGCAGATAACAAAGGATGTATCATATTAGCAACTGCACCAATGCGATTGGCTGCATAAACAGAAATAAGTGCTTGTGGAGTATTAGGTGCAACTATAGATATAAAATCGCCTTTTTTTATGCCACATGCTAAAAAAGATTGTGCTACAAGCTCAATTTGTTCAATCATTTCTGAAAATGTGGTTTCTTTATCCTGAAATTCCAACGCTGTATTATCGGGATATTCTTCAGCAGTTTCTCTCAAAAGAGAAAACATCGAAAATTCAGGAAAATTGTCTCTGTAGTTTTCTTTTGAGTGATTTTCACTCCATATTGTTGGATATCTTTTCATAAATTAATTCACCTCGTATAAAAATAGAAAAGCAAACAAATCTAGTTTAGGTATTAATTATATAGGATTTGCTTTTTTATTGCAAGTTTTTTTATAAAATACAACACAATGACTATTATTGCAAACGCCTTGACACTATTAGCAAATCAGTTTATAATTTTATTATATATGCGATTAAATATATGGATTATTTAATGTTGTTTAGGAGTATTTAAAATGCAATTCAAGCTTACGCTTTCACAGGAAAAATTTCATATCAGAAATCTCGCTTTGGATAGCACTCTTTGGAGCCAAGGCGTTATGGAAATTTTCCCTAAAGTGTATTCATATAAAGAAATCAATGATGCGTTTAACAAACTTATAGAAGCTCACGACAGTCTTCGCGTTCGCCTTATTGAAACCAAAAGCGATACTATTGCAGACGTTGACAAGCGAGAATATGTTGATTTTCCACTCTGGAAATTAAATTCCAACGAAGAATTAATGCAAAAAGCACAAGAGTATCTTAACGCTCCTGCAGACCCCTATGGAATTTTGGTTGATTGCGTAGTATTTCAGACCCCTACAACCTCTGGCGTAATGATAAATGGTCATCATATTGTCTGCGATGGATTAAGTGCATATATTTTATGTAAAGACACAAATGAGTTCATAAAAAATAAAGATTATTCGCCAAAACTTCAAGCTTACTCTGATTACATTGCGAAAGAAGAAAAGTACAGAGAATCTCGTCGCTTTATAAAAGATAAGGAATTCTGGCTTAACGAATTCTCCGCTAAACCTGTATGCAATATTTTCACACCAAAGGGTAATGCTTTTGATTATTCTTCAAAAGAAGTAAACAGTGTAATATCTGCAGAAACCTTTAACAAAATAAAATCCATCTGTGATGAAAACGAAATTACTCCCGCAAGTTTCTTCAACACCATCTATGCAGCATACATTAATAAAACTACCGACAACGAATGCTTCACAATCGGTGTTCCTATTCTTAACAGAACCACTCCCGAAGAAATGGATACAATCGGGCTTTATATGCATCCCGTTCCTCTTGTTATAAAAATTAAAGAAGAATCTTTCATTGAAAGCGCTAAGAGAATTGAAGATTCGCAAATAAATCTTTTCAGACATCAAAAATTCACTCAGGCGGATATGGAAAATTTATTTGAAGAAAACAATATCGATACAACTCAATTGTTTGATGTGGTATCTGATTTTCAGGAGTTTCCTTGTACCGAAGACTTTGAAATGAAAATTTTATACAGCAACCATCTCCCAACCCCTATAGAAATTCATTTGCAATCTTTCGACGAGAAAAACCATAATATAAAAATTCGTTACAGAACATCATATCTTGATGACAACGAAGCAAAAACAATGATTGATTCAATCGTAAATATGATGAAATATGTCTGTGATAATCCTAATGCAATTATTACAAGCATACCAATGATTTCTCAATCAGATGTTGATAAAATTACAAACTTTAATAATACCTATGCTAACTACGAAAAGAATAAATGCATTCACGAGTTGTTTGAGGCGCAGGTTGAAAGAACACCTGATAAGATTGCCCTTGTAGCAACCGACAAAACTGTTACATATAAAGAACTCAATGAAGAAGCAAACAAAATAGCAAATGCACTCATAGAAAAAGGCATTGGAAAAGGCGATATTGTAGGCCTTATGTTGCCGCGAAAGGGTTATCTTTTGTCGGCTTTGTTTGGTATTCTCAAAACAGGTGCGGCGTATCTGCCTATTGACTCTGAGCTTCCAACAGAGAGAATAGATTACATGTGTAAAGACACAAACGCGAAGTTTGTAATTTCTCCAGATAATATTGATGTTCTTTTAAGTTTTGACAACTCGTCAAATCCAAATGTAGAAATTACAAACGATTCACTTTGTTATTGCATTTACACCTCCGGCTCAACAGGTCAACCTAAAGGTGTTATGGCAAGACACAGAAATGTTGTGAACTATATTTCAAAAAACGAACACAATATTTTTGGCAAAATAGTTAAAGATGATTTTGAGGCAATCGTTTCAATTTCAACTTGTAGTTTTGATATATTCGTTACAGAGACTATTGCAACTCTTGTCAATGGTCTTCGCGTTGTGCTTGCAGATGAACAAGAATGCAGAAACCAATACGCACTCAACCGTCTGCTTACAAAAGAAAAGGGTGAATTTTTACAGACAACTCCAACAAAACTTAAAGTTTTAACAGCAGAGCCAGGCCAGAGAGAGTTCCTAAAAAATGTGAAAGCCATTCTTCTTGGTGGCGAAGCGATGGAATTCTCATATCTTAATGAATTAAAAAAGATTACAAATGCAAAAATTTATAATATCTATGGCGTTACTGAAGTTCCAATCTGGTCCGCATTTGTTGATACGGACACCTTTACAGATGCAATTACAATAGGTCATGGTATTGCAAACACACAGATGTATGTTGTTGATAAAAATATGAATCCTGTGCCGATTGGTATGACAGGCGAACTTTGTATTGCGGGCGACTCAGTATCACAAGGTTATCTTAATCAACCAGAACTTACCGCAGAAAAATTCATCGATAATCCATTTGGAGAAGGTAAACTCTACAAAACAGGCGACCATGCATATTGGCGAGAAGACGGAAACCTTGTATACATAGGAAGAAAAGACTTTCAAGTTAAAATCCGTGGTCTTCGAATAGAACTTGGTGAAATTGAAAGTGTATTGCAGGCCGTTGACGGAATTGAACGTGCTGTTGTAGTTGTCCGTAAAGATAACGAAGACCGTCAACTTCTTTGTGCTTTCTATACAGGCGAAGAAAAAGACGCAAAAGACCTTCGGGCAACTCT
>CALCBQ010000111.1 GCA_937897215.1 uncultured Clostridia bacterium
ATTATAAATCTGCGTCGCAGACCCTACACTTTGCGCTTTGCGTTTTGCACTTTGCATTCTGTTAGACAAACTCTAATTTGATAATATTGACTTAATGCTAAAAATGTTCTATACTATACAAGCATTAAAAACAAAGGAATGTTAATATGGAACAGAAAAAAATTGACAGAATAAATGAACTTGCAAAGAAAATGAAAACAGTAGGTCTTACTGAAGAAGAAAAAGCAGAACAAGCAGTTTTGCGTAGAGAATATATTGACGGATTTAAGCGCTCGCTTACAGGTCAGCTTGATAACATGTATATCGTTGACGAAAAAGGCAACAAAACAAAGGTTGAACGTAAAACAGATAAAAAATAACGCGAATAAAATTGAATATATTGGGGTATAATACGCCTTAAAACTTGACTAAACCGCTAAATGTAGTGTATAATATTTAGTGGTTTAATTTTTTATTTTTTGGAAAAGGATGTAAAAGCTTATGGCAAAAAAAGCATCTTATGGTAACGAAAGCATTTCACAACTTAAGGGAGCAGACCGTGTCCGTAAACGTCCTGCTGTTATTTTCGGTTCAGACGGTATTGAGGGTTGTGGACACGCAGTTTTCGAAATTCTTTCAAACTCAATCGATGAAGCAAGAGAAGGTTATGGCGATAAAATCGTTGTAACTCGTTTTCTTGACGGTTCAATCGAAGTTCAGGACTTTGGTCGAGGACTTCCTGTTGACTATAATAAAAAAGAAGACAGATATAACTGGGAACTCGTTTTCTGTGAGCTTTATGCAGGTAGTAAATATAATACAAACGATGCAAACGGTAGTTATGAGTACTCTTTAGGTCTTAACGGTCTTGGTCTTTGTGCAACACAGTATTCGTCAGAGTATATGGATGCTGAAGTCCATAAAGACGGCTTCAAATATAATCTTCACTTTGAAAAAGGTGAGATTGTAGGCGAAATGCAGAAAGAACCATATAATAAGCGTGATACAGGTACTCGTATTCGTTGGAAGCCTGACCTTAAGGTTTTTACTGACATTAATATTCCTCTTGAGTATTATCAAGAAACAATCAAGCGTCAGTCAGTTGTTAATCAGGGCATTAAATTCACACTTAAAAACCAGATTTCAGGTAACAGTTTTGAAACATTTGAGTATTGCTACGACAACGGCATTACTGATTATGTAAAAGAGATTGCAAACGGTACTGAAATGTCAACAGTTCAGTTCTGGTCGAGTGAGCGTGTAGGTCGCGACCGTGCTGATATGAAAGACTATAAGGTTAAGCTTACTGCAGCGTTGTGCTTCTCAAATAAAGTTCAGGCAAAAGAGTATTACCATAACTCAAGTTTCCTTGAGCATGGTGGTGCACCTGAAAAAGCATTTAGAAATGCATTCGTCTATCAAATTGATAACTATCTTAAAACAAACGGTAAATATGTTAAGAGTGATGCAAAAATTACTTATCAGGACGTTGAAGATTGCTTGATTCTTGTTGTTTCATCATTCTCAACACAGACTTCATACGAAAATCAGACTAAAAAAGCCATTACAAATAAATTTATTCAAG
Source organism: uncultured Clostridia bacterium (assembly GCA_937897215.1). Lineage (GTDB taxonomy): Bacteria > Bacillota > Clostridia > Oscillospirales > Acutalibacteraceae > Fimenecus. The sequence continues at coordinate 1,565 of CALCBQ010000111.1, forward strand.
AGGCAATGACAGAGTTTTTCCGTCAGCAACTTGAAATTTACTTCCTTGAAAATAAACTTGACGCAGATAAGATTACAGGACAAGTCCTTATCAATATGCGTTCTCGTATTAAAGCAGAAAGCACTCGTATCAACATCAAAAAGACCTTGCAAACAGGTAACGATATGACTTCTCGTGTTGAAAAATTCGTTGATTGTCGTAGTAAAGATGTTAGTGAGCGCGAAATCTTCATAGTAGAGGGCGACTCTGCTCTTGGTGCTTGTAAACAGGCGCGTGATTCGTCTTTCCAGGCGATTATTCCTGTTCGCGGTAAAATTCTTAACTGTCTTAAGAGCGAATATGACAAGATTTTCAAGAGCGATATTATCGTTGACCTTATTAAAGTGCTTGGTTGTGGTGTTGAGGTTAACTCAAAGAAAAGTAAAGATGTTTCATCATTCAATATAAATGATTTAAGATGGAATAAAGTTATTATCTGTACTGACGCGGACGTTGACGGTTTTCATATCAGAACACTTATTCTTACAATGATTCATCGTCTTATGCCAACTATCATTCAAGAGGGTAAGGTGTTTATTGCAGAATCACCACTTTATGAAATCCGTACAAAAGACGAAACATATTTCTGCTATACAGAAAAAGAAAAAATAGATGTGTTAGAGCAAATCGGCAACGCAAAATATACAATCCAACGCTCAAAAGGTCTTGGTGAAAACGACGCTGATATGATGTGGCTTACTACAATGAATCCTAAAACTCGTCGTCTTATTAAGGTTGAGCCTGATAGCATAGAAACATTTATGGAAGAAAGATTTGAACTCTTTATGGGCGATGACTTGCAAGGCAGAAAAGACTTTATCGCAGAAAACGGTCATTTGTACATTGACCTTGCAGATATTTCATAATAGGTGAATA
>CALCBQ010000112.1 GCA_937897215.1 uncultured Clostridia bacterium
ACACAAGATATTGTAATTTTTATATTGTAATATCTTGTGTTTTTTGTTATAATAAGATATTAAAAATATTATGTGTAACTATGCCCGAACGGAGTAGGAAAATGGATAATAAAATTGATAAATTCCAAGAGGAAAGACAAAAAGATTTAATAATCGGCAGAAATGCGGTAACTGAACTTATAAAATCAGGCCGTGAGATTGATACACTCTATGTTTTACGCGGAGAAAAGAACGGCTCGGTGGGTAAAATCATTGGTCAATGTCGCGACAAAGGTGCAGTTATAAAGGAAGTTGACAAGAAAAAACTTGACTTTATGTGTGGCCACGCAAATCATCAAGGAGTTGTGGCAATCTGTGCCGCTCACGATTATTCAACTGTTGAAGAAATTTTAGCAGTTGCAAAAGAACGAGGCGAAGCACCATTCATTGTGGCTTGCGACGGTATTGAAGACCCACACAATTTGGGCGCAATTATCCGTACTGCCGAGGCGGCGGGTGTTCACGGAATTATTATTCCGAAACGAAGAAGTGCATCGCTTAACTACACGGTAGGTAAAACCAGTGCAGGCGCTCTTGAATATATGAAAGTGGCTCGTGTTCCAAACCTTGCATCAACTCTTGATGACCTTAAAGAAAAGGGCTTGTGGGTATATGGTGCCGATATGGACGGCGAAGATGTGAGAAGTGTCAACCTTGACGGTGCGGCGGTGCTTGTAATCGGTTCAGAGGGCGACGGTATGAGCAGAATTATCCGTGAAAAGTGCGACTTTATAGTGTCCCTTAAAATGAAAGGGCAAATAAATTCGCTTAACGCTTCCGTAGCAGGTGGAATATTAATGTACGAATTCGCAAACCAACGATAAAATGCGGTCTTTTTGCGAATTTCCACTTTTTTCGCCCTTGACTTACACGCGTAAGCCTGCGGTCTTAAAAGCGAAAATTCATCAAAAATCTAAGCATTTTATTTGCTATTTTAATGTTGTTATAACAATAAAAAAACTATAATAATTTTCGGGGGATGTTATTATGGCAGAAAGAATACCGGATTCATTGATTGATGAAATTCTTGCATCGGCAAAGAATTATATCAATGAAGAAACTTATGTGGACTATTCCGCAGAGAAAATTGATTCTCTTATAGCAGAAATTACAGATGAGACGAAAGACACTACTGTAACTGAAAAAACAGTTGTAGTGCCACCGTTTAAAAAAGAGAAAAAAGAATTCTCGCTTAATATGAAAGAGATTTCTCTTGGCGCGGAGTCAGATGAAGATGTAAAAATTGCACCTGAAAAAACAGGTAATGTTGGTGTGCTTGTAACTGATGATGGACAAATCGGGCTTATGTCTGACGGCGTTGAAATCAGCTCTGAAACTAACGAAGAAGAACAAGAAGAAGTTCAAGAAAAAGAAGTTAAATCTGTAAGCGGTCAGATTTCAATAGAAAAAACAAGAATGTTCAACGAAGTTCCGATTCGTGGGGCATATAATCCAAAAATCTCGCATAATTTAGGGAATAAGGTTACTCGAACAACAACAGGCGAGGCACAACCTCTTTCAACTCCTGTTATGGCGGACGAAAAATACAGAAATCACTTTATGAACAAACCGGTGCAGAATCTTGAAAAAACTCAGGAACACCGCAAACTTGTTGAATCTTTACCACAGAAAACCATTGAAACCCCCGGTGTTGTTGTAAAGAAAAACAAAGAAATTGTGAGCAATACTGACGGTATTGAGCCAATGCCCACAATTGTTCCTGCCGAGTATGAGTTAGAAAGAGACAAAACTCGACAGAATATGCCTGAAGCAGATAAAATCCCCGATAATCAGATAATGCTTGAGGGCTTTAATGAAGACGAAGAAAAAGGCGAGTTCCAGACAGAAGAACAGGCAGAAGAACAGGTTCGCAAAAACAGAAAACAAGCAGTTGAAGATTTTATGAAAGGGGACGTCCTTTTCAAGCAAGAAGTGGCGGAAGAAACACCTAAAAAACGTTTTGACCGTCAGAAAAACCATATTGCACACGAGTATTTGGGCCCAAAAGAAAAAGCACATGTTGAAGAAGATTTAGAAAAAGAGAAGCAGTCCCTTACAGTAAAAACTGTTGTGCTTTCAATAATCTGCTTTGTAATGAGTGTGTTGGCAGCAGTAGCGGGTACTGAAAACGGAAACTTTGAAATTTACGGCAATAACGAATTTGTATATGTTGCAATTCAGTTGATTTTACTTCTTGTTGCAATCTTTATGAATTTTAGAAGTTTCACAAAGGCAATAAAAAACCTTAAAAGCAAAATTGTTGATATGGATACAGTTGTCGCTCTGACTTCAATTGCGGCAGTTTTACAGACAGTTGTTGCTTTTGCATTTACCGATAATGTTGAGTCAACAGCCCGACTTTTAGCAGGTGCAGCGGTTATTCCTATGATTATGAAAACCGCAGGGGAACTTGTAAGATGTAAAAACGATATTGAAAATTTCGCAATTGTGTCAGACGAAGAGCACGAGTGTTTCTGTGTTCAGAATATTGAAAACGAAGATGTTGCAAACGAAATTGCCCGCGGACTTATGCTTGGGGACCCTGACATAAAATACTCTGCAAAAACAGATTTCCCTGCAAACTTTGTCCGTCTTTCACGGTCAGCAGAAATCACAGGTCCTCTTTTCAAAATGGTAATTCCTGTGGTAGGCGCGTTGGCGTTACTTATCGGCATTATTTACGGCTTTGTTGAGAAAAACTTGTTCTCAGGTATCAGTACATTTGCGGGAATAATTCTTATGGGACTTCCCGTTGCGGCAAGTCTGTTGTCTGCGGTCAATTTAAGTGCGGCAAACAAAAAACTCAATGCAGAAGGCACAGTAATAAACGGTTACAGTGCAGTTGAAGATGCAGTTAACTCAAACGGTGTTATGATTGATGCTTGCGATGCTTTTGTAAGTGGCGGTTGTAATATTGAAGGTATGAAGATTTACCACAAAATGCGAGTTGACGAAGCAATTCTTTATACCGCGTCAGTTATTATTGAGTCAGGCGGAGTACTTTCTGATGTTTTCGAAAATGTAATTATCGGCAAAAAAGAACTTCTTTTCCCTGTTGAATCATTGGCTTATGAAGAAAAACTCGGTTGCTCTTGTTGGATTCACAACCACAGAGTACTTGTAGGTAACCGTGAACTTTTGGTTCATCACAATGTTGAAACTCCCGATAAGGATTTAGAAGAAAAATATAAATCAAATGGTAAAAATGTAATCTATCTTGCTATTGAGGGCAAAATTGCCGCAATGTTCGTTGTAGTTTATAAAGCAAACGAAGAAACTGCAAGATACATGCGCGAGCTTGAAAAAGACGGCCTTACAATTTTCTTCAGAACATCTGATGCTAACATTACAGAAAGTTTTATTGAAAGTGAATTTGGACTTCCGTCAAATGTTGTTAAAATCATTAATCCTGTTGCGGGGGAAATGTTCAACAAAGTAAAGAATGAAGAAAAGACAGAAACAGATGCAAAAATTGTGCATGACGGCAGAGTACGAACAATGCTTTCTGCACTTCACAGCGCATTCAAGATTAGTTCTTATGTTACCGCATCAAGAATTGTTCAGTTCGCAGCGGCAACAATCGGCGTGTTTATTGTAACATTCCTTGCATTCCTTTCAGGACTTGCACAAATCGGCGTATGGCAGATAATTGTCTACCACGCTATGTGGACTGTAATTCTTGCAGTTTTACCACATTTCAGAAAAATATAGATTTAGGAGATGAGTCAGTTGACAGAATTTTTAGAAACTGTAAAAGATGCGGCTTTGTGGGTGTGGAGTTTTGACCAGGTGCGATTTTTTGTTGACGCATTTGTTAAAATCGGCTTTGCCGCACTTCTTAGCGGATTTATAGGATACGAGCGTGAACATTCACACCGCCCCGCAGGTTTCCGCACACATATTCTTGTGTCAGTTGGCTCGGCTCTTGTTATGCTTACATCTGTGTATATCGCTAAAGAACAAGGGCTTACAGCAGATGTTACACGAATGAGCGCACAAGTACTCAGCGGTATCGGTTTCTTGGGCGCGGGTACAATTCTTCGTGAGGGCTTTTCAGTTAAAGGTCTTACAACTGCCGCATCTCTCTGGGCAGTTTCTTGTATAGGTATTGCAGTGGGCTCGGGCTTCTATGCAGGTGCATTCGTAGCAACTTTTGTAATTTATCTTACACTTAACTCTCTTAAAAGAATTATTGTACACGGCTCTGCAGGTAAACTTCTTTTCATTGAAATTATGGATGTTGGCACACAAATTCCGCTTATTACAAAGACAATCAAACAGTGTGGCGGTACAATTCATTCAATGGAAGTTGTATATACAGAAACAAAAGATTTGAAATTCAAGCGCCGTAAAGATACTTCAGTAATCAAAGTGCTTGTATTCCCTAAAAATGACGACGCGTTGGCACTTATGCTTACAACTATTCGCAGTATGGAAGATGTAGAAGATGTGTATGTTGACTGATAGCATTTCCCTTTTAGAAAATGAACATATTGAGGATTTAGGCGAGGGCATAGGCGTTGTTGTTTCAAAGCAACACACCTTTGGTACAGATGCAATGCTTCTGGCATCTTTTGCGAATCCCAAACTTAATGACAATGCTTGCGATTTTGGTACGGGTTGCGGAATTATTCCGTTTCTTTGGCTTCGCGACGGTAAATGTAGAAGCATTTCTGCCGTTGAAATTCAAGAAAATGCTTGTAATCAGGTTGAGCGTTCAATTATTCTAAATAAAACAGAAAAAATTAAAATTTATAATCGTGATTTAAAAGATATAGGGGATTTTACGGCAGGCAGTTTTGATGTTGTTACAATGAATCCCCCTTATAAAATAGAAAATGGCGGAATTAAAAATGAAGATGAATCTTCTACTATTGCTCGCCATGAAACATTCTGCAATATGGAAGATATTGCAAAAAGTGCATCTCGACTTTTACGGTTTGGCGGTAAATTTTGTATCTGCCACCGCCCCGAAAGAGTGTTTGATGCTATGACTGCTATGCGAAATAACGGAATCCAGCCGAAACGCCTTCGGTTTGTGTCGAAAAAAGGCGACACTCAACCGTGGCTTGTGCTGATAGAAGGTAAGCGTGGGGCAAAAAACGGCTTAAAGGTTGAAGCACCACTTGTTGCATATAACAATGACGGTAGTTTAAGCGAAGAAATGCTCAGTATTACCGAAAAATACAGAAAGGAGAATTAAAATGTCAGGTAAACTTTATGTTGTAGGCACACCAATAGGTAACCTTTCAGATTTTTCTCCGAGAGCGAAAGAAACTTTGGCAACTGTTGACTTTATTGCAGCAGAAGACACAAGAGTTACACAGAAATTATTAAACTTTTTCGATATAAAAAAGCCCCTTGTCAGTTATTATGAGCATAACCGACGTGAGCGTGGGGAAATGATTATTTCAAGAATTCTTGGTGGCGAAGTTTGTGCAATAGTAACTGACGCAGGTATGCCTTGCATATCTGACCCGGGACAAGACCTTGTGTATTTGTGCCATCAGAATAATATCCCCGTTGAGTCTGTGCCGGGACCAACTGCATTTGCAACTGCGCTTGCAATCAGCGGAATGGAAAGCGGAAGATTTACATTTGAGGGCTTTTTAAGTACAAATAAACCAAGCCGAAAAGAGCATTTAGAAGAACTCAAAAACGAAACCCGTACAATGATTTTTTACGAAGCACCTCATAAATTAAAAGCAACACTTCGTGATATGTATTCATATTTTGGCGACCGTGAAATCGCAATTGTGAAAGAACTTACAAAAATTCACGAATCTGTGTTTAGGACAAGCCTTAAGGGTGCAATCGACTATTTTGAAGTTGAAAATCCAAGAGGGGAATATGTGCTGATTTTAGCAGGGGCAGAAAAGACAAAAGAAAAACAGCCCGTTACATTAGAACAGGCTGTGTTGCTTGCAAAAGAATTAGTAGAAAAAGGTGTCAGCGTAAACGAGGTTTCAAAAACCGTTGCCGCTGATACAGGTATAAAGAAAAGTCTTATTTACAAGGAACTGCTTTAATCTTTAGTAGAATATTTATACATTCTTGCAATTTCTCTTTCAATAATTCTGGTTGCCTCATTGATAATTGTTTCCATAGATTTTGGCAACTGTTCACTTCGTTTCGGCTTGCTGTCCCCCTCAAAAACAAGAGAGTCAATAATATGGTCAATCATATTTGTTGTAATAAACGGTGCTAATTCTTTTTTAGCGTTTTCGTGGTTAGGAATTGCACCTTTAAGCAATGCAGAAAGATAAACCTTATAAATTGTGAGAATATAAATACTTCTGATTTTTGATGAGTGATTTCTGCCGTAAATACCAAGTCGCTCTTGAATATAAACAGACGAGCGGAAAACCGTACTCATTCTAACTTCGCTGTCTTGCGGGATTTCATCGGGGACGAAAAGTGCGTCAGACATCATTTTGTTGTCAGTAAGTCCTAAAAGGTAGTCGGTACTAACATCGTAAAAAGTAGAGGCACGGCATAAAAAGTCAAGCCCACACTCACGAATTCCCTTTTCATAGTGAGAAAGTAGTGCCTGTGAAACACCAAGATACTGTGCAGCCTCTTTTTGACTTAAATTCTTTTCTTTTCTTAAACTAACTAAACGAGTAGAAATTGAAGTGCTCACAAAATCATTCCTTATACTAAAAGTATAAGAATTATACAACGAATTAAACAATTTGTATATTGTATAAATTTACAAATTTTTAGGAGACGTAATATGAAAACTTACCAAATTCACTTAATACGCCACGCGGTTACAAAAGGTAATCTTGAGGGCAGATATATAGGTCATACTGACGAATCTGTCTGCGAAGAAGGTATGGCACAACTTAAAGATATTATGAAAAACTACGGTAATTACCCTGAGGTTGACGCGGTTTTTTCAAGCCCGTTAAAGCGTTGCATTGAAACTGCGAAAGAAATTTATCCCGATAAAAACCCTATTATTTTAGACGATTTACGCGAATACGATTTCGGCGAATTTGAGGGCAAAACTGCAGAAGAATTACAAGACGATGAAGATTTTGCAGAGTGGTTAAGTGGCTCAAATCCTAACAAAGCAGCACCATTTGGCGATAGTCAGGTGCGATTTAACTACAGAATTTGCGACTGTTTCGAAAAAATTGTTGAGGGTGTAATCAAAGCGGGAGTTCAGAATACTGCAGTGTTTACCCACGGTGGTGTTATTATGTCCCTTATGCAGACTTATGCTCTGCCTGAAGCACCAATGCACGAGTGGTTAACACCATCTTGTTGTGGTTATACAATTCGTATTGACCCGTCAATCTGGTCAAGGGGAATGAAGGTTGAAGCAATCGCAGAATGTCCTGCTCCACCAAAAGATTTCGAGCATGAATTATGGGATGTTTATGACCCTGATAACGACCCTTATGATGTTGCTTATTGGGAAAACGATGAAAACTTCAAAGATGAAAATTAAAAATATTCTAAAATACCAATAAATAATACATTGAAATAGAAAAATTATAGTGATAAAATTATTTTGTAAAACAGGTAACTTGGAGGGATTTTTATGAAAATGTCATTCCGTTGGTATGGCGAAAGCGACCCAATTTCGTTGCAATATATTCGTCAGATTCCAAATATGAAAAGCATTGTCAGTGCTGTTTATGATGTAAAACCGGGCGAGGTTTGGCCGGAAGAATCAATCGAAAAAATGGTAAAACAATGCGAAGAAAATGGTCTTGTTTTTGATGTTGTTGAATCAA
>CALCBQ010000113.1 GCA_937897215.1 uncultured Clostridia bacterium
AATCAGTTGGTGTTGCAAGTGAAAGCTTCTATTGGATGCACAACTCAAAGAACGTTGCTCACGGTTCAATCGCAGGTATTTTCACAGGTATTCCTAACTATATTATGGTACCACTTGCTCCTAAACTTATTCGTAAATTTGGTGCTAAAAAAGTTGCTATTGCATCTGGTATCTTTGCGGGTGTGGCTTATACAGCTACATTCCTTATCGGTATTCTCGGTAATGACGGCGAAGGCTTCCTTGTTAACTGGGAAGGTCATAATGCAGTAATTAACCTTGCTATTCTTACATTCTGTCTTACAGTTTGTGGTCTTCCAAATCAGCTCTTAAATGTTGCAGGCGCTGTTCTTCAAGGAGACGTTTATGACTACAGTGAGTGGAAAACAGGTGTGAGAAATGAGGCACTTGTTCAGACTGTTCAGAACTACTTCGGTAAAGCTGCTAACTCAATTACACAGCTCCTTTCTGGTGTTGTTATTTCAGCAGTTGGTTATGTTGCAAGAAAAGATGAGTTCGGTAACATTGTTCCTGAATCAAACTACAACACACTTCTTGGTTTCTGGGCTGTTTTCTGTTTGTTACCTGCAATTGCTCGTTTCCTTTATGGTATAACACTTATCTTCTTTAATGTTGATGGCAAGGTTAAAGATCAAATGCTTAAAGACCTTGAAGTTTCTCGTCGTGAACGACTTGAGAAAATGAATTTAGATGCAGAAGATGTTGCAGTCGATAATGCTGTTGAAACTGAATAAATCAATTATGAATACATAAAATTAACCCCGACTCGTTTGAGTTGGGGTTTTGTTTTGGTAAATTACACCTCATCCACCGCAAGCGGTCCCCCTTCCCCTCAAGGGGAAGGCAAAACAAGGATTACTTTTTACAATAAATCTCAACTTTATTAAGTGTTGCTTTTACACGGTATGATGTGATTACAATCTTAAGTCGGTTAAGTTTCTGCTTTTCAAAACGGCAGATTCGCTTTGCACCGATTACAGTTGATGAGCATATCTTTTTGTAACCGTTGCCATCATCAGCATACACATCAAATTTTTCAATCTGTTGACCTGTGGCAATATTTTCTTTGAGTACGATTTTATCGGCAACTATCGGTGTATTAAAAGTTATCTCAATTTCGGGGTTTTTATCATTTTCGCCACATTGCCAATAGCCGTTTTCGGTTATAATATTGTTTGCATTGTGTTCATCATCAAATTGTGATGTTGCAGTTACTTTGCAGTTTATTGCAAGGTTTTCGGGAAATTCACGGCGAAGTTCATTTCCAAACTTACGCAATGCTCGTACATCAGCTTTTGCTAATAATCCTTTTTTATTTGGTGGAATATTGAGAAGTAGTGATGAATTACCACCTACACTTCCCCAATAAATATGCATAAGTTTCTTTAGGGATTTAACTTTGAAATCCTCTTTTTTATGATAAAACCAACCTGGACGAATTGAAACATCAACTTCAGCAGGATACCAAATAAAATCTTTTAGTCCTTCAATAAATTTACGGCTACCTAAATCTTGTGTTTTGGCATCAACATTCTTGGCAAACTCAGGTGTATCCTCTTGCTGAGAATGTTCTGCAGTATAATCTTGATTTCCTACAAATGCAGGTACCACACTCCATTCGGATTCGCGACTTTTTCCTGCCTCATTACCACACCAACGGACATCAGGACCACAAATATTGATAACTGCATTGGGCTGCAACTCGCGAATTAAAGCAAAATATGAATTCCAGTCATAAACCTGCTTTTTGCCATTTTTACCCTCGCCGCAAGCACCGTCAAACCAGAAACAGAAAATATCGCCATACTTTGTAGCAAGTTCTGTTAACTGATTTTTGAAATATTTATTGTATTCTTCGCCTGTGCCGTAAGTTATTTCATGTCTGTCCCAAGGAGAAAGATAAACGCCGAATTTAAGTCCATATTCGCGACAAGCATCGCTGACTTCTTTGGCTATATCCCCTTTTCCATCTTTATATGGACTACTTTTCATACAGTAATCTGTATATTCACTTTGCCAAAGACAAAAACCGTCGTGATGTTTACAAGTGAGAATAATACCACGAAGACCTGCATTTTTAATCTCTTTTGCCCACTGACGAGCATCTAACTCTTTAGGGTTAAAAATAGATGCAGGCGCCGTACCATCGCCCCACTCACGTCCTGTGAATGTATTAGTACCAAAATGGCAGAAAGCGTACATCTCAAGTTTTTGCCATTCTAATTGGCGAGGCGACGGAATTACTTCCGCCGCCAATTCAAAACTACTCTTATTCTGCATAGTTAGTTACCACAATATCTACACCCGTACCGAGAATGTCTTCGATAACAACATCGCCGATGTTAACAGGTGCTTTAATAGATGCTTTGTTGATTACTTCCATACATTCCATCATCATACCCTTTGGAATTGGGTTTGCAGATTTTACAGGTACAACATAAGATTTGCCACCTTCAACCTTAACAGTTGTTGTGAGCATTCTTGTTGGGTTTGTAACTTCTGTACGAGCATAAGCGTCGCCACGTTTACAAGTATTACCTGTAACTGTCTGGACACTACCATCTTCATTAAATGTTACTGTAATGGAGCATCCTAAAGGGCAAGCAACACAAACAAGTTCTCTTTTTTCCATTTTATTACGCCTCCACTCTTACATTGATTACTGCTTCAGCAGGAAGTTCAGCAATAACTGACTGCTTAAGAGTAACATATTCCATTTCGCCAGGACAAAGTTTAACCTTTTTCTTGGAAAGGATTTCTTTACCGTCGCACTCAACAATAATTCTTGCATTGTTGAAAACCGCACCTACACGGAAGTAAAGTTTAACATCAGTATCTGTTGCGCGATTAATTCTCTGTGGAACAATATAACGTACACCATTGATACCCTGAGTATGAACACACTCACTTGTTACTTTTTCGCCCTTAATGTATTTAGCGGCACCAAGACCTGCAATCTGGCTTTCTTCTGTAACGTAGTCAACAAGGTCGTGTACCTGAAGAACGTTACCGCAAGCAAAAACACCTGCATGCTCTGTTTCACGGTATTCATCAACACGAGGTCCGTTTGTAATTCTATCAAGCTCAAGACCTGAATTCTTTGAAAGCTCGTTTTCAGGAATAAGGCCTACTGACAACATAAGTGTATCACAAGGAACATATTCTTCTGTACCCGGAATTGGTTGAAGTTTATCGTCAACTTTTGCGATTGTAACACCTTCAAGACGGTCTTTACCGTGAGTTGCAATAACTGTAGTTGAAAGTTTAAGTGGAATACCAAAATCATCAAGACACTGAACAATATTTCTTGTAAGACCACCTGAATATGGCATAAGCTCGCAAACCATTTTAACTTTTGCGCCCTCAAGAGTCATACGACGAGCCATAATAAGACCGATATCGCCTGAACCAAGAATAACAACTTCGTGTCCCGGCATATAGCCGTCAATATTAACGTATTTCTGTGCAGTACCTGCTGTCATAATACCTGAACAACGGC
>CALCBQ010000114.1 GCA_937897215.1 uncultured Clostridia bacterium
TATGGGATTATAAGGAGGTTTAAGTCATGAAAATCAAAGAAATTCTTAAGAAAATTAGTAAGGTATTAAGCACTATCTTTGGCTATGGCATTATGCTTTCACTTTTTGTTGGCGGACTTACCTTCTTCGGATATCTTATTGCACTTTTCATCGGTGGCGACATTGCAACAGAAATTTGCACATTCCTTTACAAGACAATCCTCCCGATAGTTATTAAGACTTCAACTATTATGGTTTTACTTGGTATTGTTATTATGTACCTTAACGGTGAGGTTGCGCTTACTTCAAGCAAAAAGAAAGCTGCAAAGCACGATTCAGAAATGTAATCACAAAATACTCAAATCCCCCTCTGGCTTTTCAGAGGGGGATTATTCTTTATTAACAATATTCAATCATTTTTTCAATTGCATCTGCCATTACTTCATGTCCGAGATTTGTGGGGTGAATTCCGTCGATTGCCAAGTCTTTAGGTGAATTTATTTTCTGCGCTTCGTTGAAAACTGCCTGCATATCAAGCACCATTGCACCGTTCTCAACTGCAATATTTTTAAGAACTTCGCGGAATTCATCAAGAACTTTATGGAATGGCAATTTTTCTTCTACCGCATCAATCATAAAGGGCATTAAGTAAAGCACTTGTGTATTGGGTAACTCCGCCTTAAATCTTCTGTAAATTTCACGGATATGGGGCTCCATTGGTCGCACAAGTGGCGGATACTTCTCAGGCACATAATTTTCCCAAGCATCATTAACGCCAATCAGCATAATGATAACATCGGGCTTGAGGTTTATGCAGTCCTTTGTAAGTCTGTCATAAATATGATATGTGCGGTTGCTTGCAATACCTTTGATTTGCACATCAATATCTTTACTGTGCTTTTTAAATCTTTTTTTGAGTTGCAAGGCATAAACATTTTTACCCTTGATTGAAAATCTCATTCGACGATTAAACTTAACATCTGTAATGCTGTCACCAATAAACAAAACCTTGCTGTCTTTTTTAAGTTTAATTTTCTCCATAACTTTCACTCCCAATATATGCTATTGAAAGTATATCATAAAATATTGGCAATCACAATAATAATTATGTATTAAAAAATCCCCTTGGATTTCTCCAAGAGGATTAATTGTTTATTTATGAAATTTTAATTATTTCATATCCTTGATAGCTGCCTGTGGAGCAGGGAAGAAATGTAGAAATAAAGTATGTTTCATTTTAATCTTTTATTAAACAAAAATGCATTTTGCTTTGTTGGTTCTATGTAATTTAAATGTGCAAAGGCATTCTTAGGTGTAGTGATGTGCTTAGGCTTATATGCACTATCGAAAAACTGTTCCAATGTCATTCCTGGCCATTCTTGCAATCTTTCCTTTATGTGTTTGTCAAAGGACTCTGCGTTAATTGAGTTTGAAATCTCTTTAGGAATAGCTGACCAAATATCCCATTTTAATGTTGCTAAACAATTACGCAACTCATTTATAGCGACAATTTTACTCTCGGTGCTATTCTTATCATACTTGTTTATATCAAAATTTTCACCAACAGCAAGATAAAAATCTTTTCCATATTGTTCTATACCTATTGGAATTATTGTCGCATCAGCACGCATTGCCACATCAATCACGCCAAATGGCAACGGTAAAACGGGGAGATTTTTCGTTAAATTCCAAGTACCTTCAGGAAAATACATCATATTTCCGCCTTGTCGAAGAACATTAATCATTTTTTCTTTGCTTAAAGCACGGTCGGCTTTATCGTCCTCTCGAATATATACGACACCATTTAAACCCAAAAAGATTTCTTCTACTGTACCTTTCATATTTTCGTAGTCACCTGACAGTAAATAATAATGCTCTTTTACCGTTTCGGTAGCAACCTCAATATCAAACTTTCCGATATGGGTTATAGCAAAAATAATCGGTTTGTTTGTAGTTTTGCGTTTGTCATAAAGTACATGAGAGATAAGACCAGCACTTTTATTTCTTGAAGAAATAATTTTAAAAAGAATAGGATGTAAACGGAGACGCCACTTGTGTGACATTCTGCCCACAAGTGATTTTTCGAACTTGTTCCTGTAAAAATAATAAGTTTCGAGATTGGTTAAATCAATTTTTTGCATTATATTTCCCCCATAAAATAAAAAGTGCGCCCACCGAAGCAGACGCACAAAAAACGCAAACCCCGATAGTCGCCAAACTAATTATGCAAAATGGTTTTACCCAAATCCGCTATAATAGAATTTGCGTTTTTATCAAATTCATTCGGATTTAGGCGAAAAAGGATATAATATCCCTACGGATAAAAATTTCCATTTGCATATTTAATTAGTTTGGCACTAATAAGTTTACCATAATTATTGTGATAATTCAATATTAAAATAATTAGTTGAAAAATCTCTCCCTCCGTCTGCTATCGCAGACACCTCCCTCGTTAGAGGGAGGCAAAGAATCCCTCCACCGCCGTTGGCGGTCCCCCTCCCTTTAACAAGGGAGGCAAGAAAAAATCCCCACCGATTGCTCGATGGGGAGTGTTTTTGTATTTACGGGACGCCGAGGTCGGCGTCCCCTACATTTTTATTTATTCCAAGTGAATTAAGTTTTAAACTTATTTCATATCCTTGATAGCTGCCTGAGCTGCTGCGAGACGAGCAATTGGAACGCGGAATGGTGAGCAAGATACATAGTTGAGGCCAATTCTGTGGCAGAATTCAACTG
>CALCBQ010000115.1 GCA_937897215.1 uncultured Clostridia bacterium
AGCTCAGATTGCTGAAAAAGGACTCAGCGAAGAAATCAAAGTTATCAGAACAGGTTGTTTTGGTCTTTGTGCTCTCGGCCCAATTATGATTGTTTATCCCGAAGGAAGCTTCTATTCACAGGTTAAGGTTGAAGATATCCCTGAAATCGTTGAAGAACACCTTCTCAAGGGTAGAATTGTTACGCGTCTTCTCTATGATGAAACAGTAACAACAGAAGAAATTAAATCTCTTAATGACACAACATTCTACGCTAAACAGCATCGTGTTGCTCTTCGTAATTGTGGCGTTATTGACCCGGAAAATATCGATGAATACATAGCTTATGACGGTTATCAGGCACTTGCTAAGTGCTTGACAGAATATAAGCCAGAAGACGTTATCAATGTGCTTAAAGAATCAGGCCTTCGTGGTCGCGGCGGCGGCGGATTCCCAACAGGTCTTAAGTGGAGCTTCTGTGCTGCTAATGCTGCTGACCAGAAATATGTTGTATGTAACGCTGACGAAGGCGACCCGGGTGCTTTCATGGACCGTTCAGTTCTTGAAGGCGACCCACATTGTATCATCGAAGCAATGGCTATCTGTGGTTATGCAGTAGGTGCTACTGAGGGTTATGTATATGTTCGTGCAGAATACCCAATCGCAGTTGCTCGTCTTCAGATTGCTATTGACCAGGCAAAAGAGTATGGTCTTCTTGGTAAAAACATTTTTGATTCGGGCTTTGACTTTGACCTTCACATCCGTCTTGGTGCGGGCGCATTCGTTTGTGGTGAAGAAACAGCTCTTATGACTTCAATCGAAGGTAACCGTGGTGAGCCAAGACCTCGTCCTCCATTCCCGGCAGTTAAAGGCCTTTTCGGCAAACCTACAGTTGAAAACAACGTTGAAACATTTGCTAACGTTCCTCAGATTATTCTCAAGGGTGCTGACTGGTTCGCATCAATGGGTACAGAAAAATCAAAGGGTACAAAGGTATTCGCTCTCGGTGGTAAGATTAACAACACAGGTCTTGTTGAAGTTCCTATGGGTACAACACTCCGTGAAGTTATCGAAGAAATCGGTGGCGGTATTCCAAACGGT
Organism: uncultured Clostridia bacterium; assembly: GCA_937897215.1. Lineage (GTDB taxonomy): Bacteria > Bacillota > Clostridia > Oscillospirales > Acutalibacteraceae > Fimenecus. The sequence goes on from CALCBQ010000115.1 coordinate 1,079, forward strand.
AAAAAATTCAAGGCAGCTCAGACAGGTGGTCCTTCAGGTGGTTGTATTCCCGCATCTCTTATGGATACACCAATCGACTATGATAACCTTACAGCAATCGGTTGTATGATGGGTTCAGGTGGTCTTATCGTAATGGACGAAGACAACTGTATGGTTGATATTGCTAAATTCTTCCTTGACTTCACAGTTGATGAATCTTGTGGTAAATGTACTCCATGCCGTATCGGTACAAAACGTCTTCGTGAAATGCTTGAAAAGATTACTGACGGTAAAGCAACTCTTAAAGACCTTGATGAGCTTGAAGAGCTTTGCTACTACATCAAAGAAAACTCACTTTGTGGTCTTGGTCAGACAGCGCCAAACCCTGTTCTTGCAACTCTTAAATTCTTCCGTGACGAATATATTGCTCACGTAGTTGATAAGACTTGTCCTGCAGGCGTTTGTAAGAAGCTTGTTAAGTATGAAATCGTTGCTGACCAGTGTAAAGGTTGTACACTCTGTTCAAGAAAGTGCCCGGTTGGTGCTATCAGCGGTACAGTTAAGAACCCACACGTTATTGACAGCAATAAATGTATCAAGTGCGGAGTTTGTATGGATTCATGTAAATTCGGCGCAATTATTAAGAAGTAAGGAGAGTGCAAGATAATGGTAAACGTTAAAATTAACAATAAATCATATTCAGTACCTAAGGGTAGCACAATCCTTGAAGCTGCTCGTTATGCAGGTATTGAAAT
>CALCBQ010000116.1 GCA_937897215.1 uncultured Clostridia bacterium
TGAATCCTGAAGAGGGAATTGCGGATTTCCGTTTTCTTGATTCTCTTCCCGGCAGGAAAATTATTCTTAAGGGTAATCACGATTATTGGTGGGCAACAAAGAAAAAGGCAGACGAATTTTTTGAAAAGCATTCCCTTAATTCGCTCAACATTCTTCATAACAACACCTATGTGTCTGACGGTGTTGCCGTTTGCGGCACAAGAGGCTGGTTTTTTGATGCTGAGAGCGATGCGGATAAAAAGGTTGTGCTCCGTGAGGCCGGCAGACTCAGAATGTCAATCGAGGCTGCAAAAGCAACGGGACTTGAGCCTGTGGTGTTTCTTCACTATCCGCCGCTCAGCCGTGACCGCAAATGCGATGAGATTTATAACGTGCTTCTTGAGGAAAACATAAAGCGCTGTTATTACGGTCATCTGCATTCCTATTCGCACGCAACCGCATTCAACGGAGAGTGTGACGGCATTCATTTTCAGCTGATTTCGAGCGACTTTTTGGGCTTTTGTCCGACTTTGGTGACTAAAAATGTGGCATTATCACCAAATACTGATGAAATTTTTTGAAAAATTTAACTAAACATAAGAATTTATAAATATATATAGAAATTTCAGGAAACATTTGTTATAATTAACGGGTTAGAAAGTCAAATGGAGGAATTTAAAATGAGTTTAGTATCAGCAAACAAGACAGAAACAAACACCTACGCAGTTGAGCTTTCAGTTTCGGCAGAGGATTTCAGAGCTGCCATCCAGCAGGCTTATATGAAGCAGAGAAAGTCAATTGCTATCCCCGGCTTCCGCAAAGGCAAGGCTCCTCTTATGATGATTGAGAAGCTTTACGGCCAGGAAGTTTTCTTCGAGGATGCTCTTGAAATCGTTTTCCCCACAGCAGTTCAGGCTGCTTATGATGAGGCAGGCATCGTTCCCGTTGACCAGCCCAGAGACGTTGACGTTAAGACAATGAGCAAAGAAGAAGGCGTTGTTATCGCTTTCAACGTTACTGTTAAGCCCGAAATCACACTCAAGGCTTATAAGGGCCTCACCGCTGAAAAGGCTGAGTCCAAGGTTACAAAAGAAGAAATCGACCACGAAATCGAGCATATGCTTGACAGAGGTTCAAGAATGGTTGACGTTGATGACAGAGCAGCTCAGGACGGCGATATCACCGTTATCGATTTCGAAGGCTTTGTTGATGGCGTAGCATTTGATGGTGGTAAAGCAGAAATGTATGAACTCGTTATCGGTAGTGGTTCATTTATCCCAGGTTTTGAAGACCAGATTATCGGTCATAAAATCGGCGAAGAATTTGATGTAAATGTTACATTCCCTGCAGAATACCAGGAAAATCTTGCATCAAAAGACGCTGTGTTCAAGATTAAACTTCACGAAATCAAAGTTAAAGAACTTCCTGCTCTTGATGATGATTTTGCAATGGATTTAGGTTCCGATAACCTTGATGCACTCAAGAAGACTGTTAAGAAACAGCTTGAAGATGCTAAAAAGGCAGACGCAGACTCTAAGATTGCAAATGACCTTCTTGAAGAAGTTGTTAAAGGTATGAAAGTTGATGTACCTGCAGCTATGGTTGAAGCAGAAATTGACAGCATTGTTGATAATTTCAATTACAGACTTCAATCACAGGGACTTGACCTTAACACATACCTTTCATATACAGGTATGGAAATGGCTGCATTCAGAGATGGTTACAAAGAAAATGCAGAAGCACAGGTTAAACTTAGTCTTGCAATTGAAGCAATCGCTAAAGCAGAAGGCATTGAAGCAACAGAAGATGAAATTAATGCAGAATACGAAAATCTTGCAAAGGCATACGCTATGGATGTTGATGCAGTTAAGAAAGCAATTCCAACAGATTCTCTTGCAAGCGACATTAAATCAAAGAAGGCAATTGATTTTGTAAAAGACAATGCTGTAATTGCTGACGAAAAAGCAACAAAGAAAGCTGCTGAAAAGAAAGACGGAGAAGAAAAAACTCCTGCAAAGAAGTCTGCTGCTAAGAAAACAACAGAGAAAAAAGAAACTGCAGAAAAGAAACCTGCAGCTAAAAAAACAACAAAGAAAAAGGCAGACGCTGAATAATTAGTAATTAATTTTTATATGTATAAGTATTGAAGAATTGTCCAATAATCAAAGGGCGATTCTTTAATGCTTTTAAAAGATATTGAATGGAGGTAGTTTTTTATGGCACTTGTACCATATGTTGTTGAACAAACAAACAGAGGTGAAAGACAGTACGATATTTTTTCAAGACTTCTCAATGATAGAATTATCGTTTTGTCAGATGAGGTTAATGATGCAACTGCATCTTTGGTTGTTGCTCAGTTACTTTATCTTGAGGGACAGGATAGCGAAAAAGATATAAGCCTTTACATTAATAGTCCTGGTGGTTCCGTTTCTGCTGGCCTTGCAATCTACGATACAATGCAGTACATCAAATGTGATGTATCTACAATTTGTATGGGTATGGCTGCAAGTATGGGCGCATTCCTTTTATCATCAGGTGCAAAGGGCAAAAGATTTGCTCTTCCAAACAGTGAAATTATGATTCATCAGCCATTAGGCGGTGCTCAGGGTCAGGCAAGTGATATTAAAATTGCCGCTGAGCATATTCTCAGAACTCGTGAAAAACTCAACAAAATCCTTGCTGAAAATACAGGTAAGCCAATTGACCAAATTGCTCTTGATACTGAGCGCGATAACTGGCTTTCTGCTCAAGAAGCAATGGATTACGGTATTGTAGATAAGGTTTTCTATAAGAGATAAGGAGCTAATTTATGGCTAGAGAAAACGAAAAGGAAAGAAATGTAAGATGTTCTTTCTGCGGAAAAACTCAGGAACAGGTTGAAAAACTTATTGCAGGTCCTGGTGTTTACATTTGTGATGAGTGCATTGAACTCTGTATGGGTATTATAGGAGATGGCGATGTAGTACCTAACAGAAAAGGCGGTAAGAAAGTTAGCCTTGAAGAAAAAGTTCTTCCAAAACCACAAGAAATCAAAGCAGCTCTTGATGAATATGTAGTTGGTCAGGATGCAGCAAAAAAAGTTTTAAGTGTATCAGTTTATAACCATTATAAAAGAATATATCACAGTTACGATTGTGGCGTTGAAATTCAGAAGAGTAATGTTGTACTTTTAGGACCTACCGGTGTTGGTAAAACAGTGCTTGCACAGACACTCGCAAAGATTATTGATGTTCCTTTTGCAATTGCTGATGCTACAACACTTACTGAAGCTGGTTATGTTGGCGAAGATGTTGAAAATATTCTTCTCCGACTTATTCAGGCAGCAGATTATGATATTGAAAAAGCAGAACGTGGCATTATTTATGTTGATGAAATTGACAAGATTGCACGCAAGAGTGAAAATCCATCAATTACCCGTGATGTAAGTGGCGAAGGTGTTCAACAGGCACTTCTTAAAATTCTTGAAGGTACAGTTGCAAATGTACCACCACAAGGTGGTCGTAAACACCCACAGCAAGAGTTTATTCAGATTGACACATATAATATCCTCTTTATCTGCGGTGGTGCTTTTGACGGTATTGAAAAAATTGTTGAAAAGCGTGCAGGCAATTCTGCTCTTGGTTTTGGTGCGGATATCAAAAATAAAGCCGAATTTGAACTCGAAGATGTGTACTCTAAAGTAATTGCACAAGATTTAGTTAAGTTTGGCCTTATTCCTGAACTTGTAGGTCGTGTGCCTGTAATTACTGCATTACAACAACTTTCAAAAGAAGATTTAATTAAAATCCTTTCAGAGCCGAAAAACGCTCTCTTAAAGCAATTTAAGGCACTTTTCCAAATGGATGATGTTGACCTTGAATTTACTGATGATGCACTTGTTGCAATTGCAGAAAAAACTCTTGAGAAGAAAACAGGTGCTCGCGGTCTTCGCGGTATCATGGAGACTGTTCTCACAGGCGTTATGTATGAAACTCCCTCCGACCACACAATTTCTAAGGTTATTATTACCAAAG
>CALCBQ010000117.1 GCA_937897215.1 uncultured Clostridia bacterium
GGAATGTAGCACCACCGATACGGCGGCTCTTAACCTCCACCTGTGGAGTGATGTTGTCAAGGGCCTTCTTCCAGATTTCAAGCGGAGACTTCTCCTCGTTCTTCAACTTGTTTTCTACGTTCTTAAGAGCAGTGTAGAAGATAGTGTACGCAACACTCTTCTTTCCGTCATACATAAGGTTGTTAACGAACTTCGTAACCTTTACATCTCCATATACTGGATCTGGAAGTACAACACGCTTCTTTGGTTTAGCTTTTCTCATTTTTTTGTTTGATTTAATCTTTCTTTAGTCTGAGGCTGCATATTGTGTGTGTCTTCAACGCCCACTCAAGGGCATTTACTCAACCCTTCAAGCATTTCCGTCAAACCAAACTTTGTGAAAAAACTGTTTTCTTTGTTTTGTAAGAATAAGGATTACTTCTTAGCCTTTGGACGCTTAGCACCATACTTAGAACGACGCTGTGTACGGCTTGCAACACCAGCAGTATCAAGTGCACCGCGGATGATGTGATAACGTACACCTGGGAGGTCCTTCACACGACCACCACGTACAAGTACGATTGAGTGTTCCTGCAGGTTGTGTCCCTCTCCTGGAATGTAAGAGTTCACTTCCTTCTTGTTTGTCAAACGAACACGAGCGACCTTTCTCATCGCTGAATTAGGCTTCTTTGGGGTTGTTGTGTAAACACGTACGCAAACACCGCGACGCTGTGGGCATGAATCCAAAGCTGGAGACTTGCTCTTGTCTACCAACACCTTACGGCCTTTTCTTACCAATTGTTGAATAGTAGGCATTTTGCTTAATTTTTTATATGAATATTATTAATTATTGTCATTCTTTCGAGCGCCCACCCTTGCCCTTCCCACAGAAGGGGCTACATGCTTTGTGGTCAGCTACTCGCTTTGCTTCGTGCTAAATTTACGCATCGTTCTACTCCATCAACACACATTCTCCTCAACAAAAGAGCATTATCACACAATGCTAAGGCGCCTAACTAAGGCACGCACTACTCCAAAAAGTGGTGCAAAGTTACGCTTTTTAAATCAAATACCATATTTAATAAGGACTTATTTTTGCCGAACCGCCTAAAAATATTAGATTTTTAAGATTTTTTAACGCTTAAATAGTCTATAAAAGCTACACCCACATGGCAAATTCCAAAAACAAAGCATTTCTCTGAGTGCGCCACCTCTCCAAAAAACGTGTCCAAATACAGCCTTCGGTCCTCCTTCCGCCTATTTTTGCCAACCCACAACAAAAGACTTCCCGACACCATACCCGAGGGGTTCACCATACCGTACCCGAGGGGTCCACCATACCGCACCCGAGGGGTACGCTTTAACGGACCCCTCGGGTACGAATTTGGAGATTCCGGGAACCAACCTATTCCCATGCCAGATATTCACCACTTCAATAAGAAAATTTTGTGGCAGAAGACCTATCGTTTATCACAAACAGGCCATCTGCCACAAAATCGTTCCCGACAATTCGCAAGGACCGGCAACCAACACGCTCCATATTATAATATATGTACGCGTATACGCGAAAGAGACTTTAAGCTTCCCCTTTCTTAATTGTAAAAGGTGCGATAGTACGTCCTTCCCCCTGCGGCTGCGAAAGCTGTATTACGCCGAACTGCTTTTCATATTTTTGAATATTATCTTTTTCTTTCATCAAATTGGATTTCATTTGTTCGTATTCTTCTTTAATCGTTTTCATTTGAGTTTCTTTTTGCCTTATAAATTCAATTGTTTCTGCCGTAAGTTGCCCGTTTTCAAACTTTATAACATCATTCATTTTTGTTGCTCCTTTTTATATAGTTTGCTAATCAACTCACTTGCTTTTGCCATTGGCAAGTCTTCAATTTTTGTTATGTTATTTGTTTCTAAAAGTTTAGCAAGATTTTCGCCTATGTAGTTTTTTAAAAGTATCTCAATTTGTTTTGGTGTGGCGGTTTGTGGTGTTTTTGGCTCAACCTTATTTAATGGCTCACTTGCATTTTGGTCTGGATCGTCGCCAGTTTCAATTTTATATGCTTTTATAAGAGCATATTTGTCGCTGTAAGTCATTGCTTTTCCACTTGATTTGTCTTGGCTGTCTATTCCGTCGCCATAAGTTGTTGTTTCAATAAATTCTTCGGGCTTATCTATGTTGACAAATCTGTAAATTGTTTCAATTCTCATAAATAGTTGGCTTTTTTCTGTTGTGTTACCCTCATATTCTTTTTGTGTAGTCAAAATGCTGGCGTCAATAACATTTCTTTGCACAGGGTATGAATAAACCCTATATTTTATTTCTATTGGCTTAACAGCATTCAAAACATCTGCTTCGCTAACACCTTTATATTGGTTTTTACCAACTCCAACAGTCAAGTTTTTTGCAACCTTTGCAATTTCTTCTGTTATTGCGCTCATTTTTTCGTAAATGTTCATTTGCTTTATTTCCATTTTTACCCCTTTCTTAATTTAATTGTTTTTTTGTCTTGCATTCTTTTGTTTAATTCTTGTTCTTTGTAAAAGCAGTCTTTGCTGTCAAATACACGATTGCAAGTATCGTAAATATTTAACAGCGTGTTTGTGTCAACCTTTTTTCTTATAATCATTAGTCTATTTTGAACAAATAATCAAGCGTTAAAAATTGCGAATTTTTTTTCGTGAGGTATTTTTGAACGCAAAGCATATCGCTTAAAGTCCATTTTGTTCTGCCTTTTAATCGATTATACATTGTAACTTTTTCAAGGTGTATTTCGTTGGCAAAGGTTTCGACACTTATTCCAGCACGCTTGATTTCTGCTTCAAGATTTTTAAATCTCATAAATGCACATCTCCTTTTTGATATTCAAAAGTGGAAATATTTTACACTTTTGTATAAATACTATACACCTTTTTGAAATATTTGTAAAGCGTTTTTATACAAATTTAAAAAAAATTTTTACAAAAGTTTAATAATGTTATATAATTACAAATGAAAATGAAGGGAAGTGTTATTTTGAATTTTTTAAAAAATTTGGAAGAACTAATGCGAAATAAAAACATTAACAAAAGTGAATTAGCAAGGGCTTGCGGACTTTCAACATCAACAGTGAACAGTTGGTGGAATAGGTCGTGCGAGAATGTTTCTTTACAAACATTGTTAAAGTTATCAAAGTATTTGAACATATCTCTTGAAGAACTTGTTAACAATAAACCAACAAAAATTTATGCTTATAACAATAGAGAATACACGGACGAGGAACTGCAAACAATCGATAAATTTGCAACCTTTGTTAAATCTCAACGAAAGGGCTAATAAATGAATAAAGTTGCATTATATTTAAGAAAAAGTCGAGCAGAAGACTTTGAAACTAACGAACAAACACTTGCAAGACAAGAACAAATGCTTTTAGATTATTGCCAGCACAATAATTTAATTATAAAAAACATTTATAAAGAGGTTGTAACGGGCGAAAATTTGGAAGCCCGCCCACAAGCAAGGGCAATGCTTGACGCTGTCGCCAACAATGAATTTGACGGCGTTGTGGTGGTTGAATTGGAGCGTTTAAGTCGTGGCAACCAATTGGATCAAGCCGAGATTTTAGAAACTTTTAAATTATCAAATACAAAAATTTATACACTAAACAAAATTTATGATTTATCAAACAACAATGAATTTGACGAGGAATTTTTTGAGTTCGGGCTCTTTATGTCAAGGCGTGAATACAAAATAATTAAACGCCGTTTAGTTAATGGCAAAAAACAAGCGCAAAAAGAGGGTTATTTCATTGGCTCGTCATTGCCTTATGGTTTTAGTAAAATTCGGGGCGAAAGGGGCTATATTTTAACACCAAATGAAGAAACACCAATTGTTCAAATGATTTTTAATAAATTTGTCTATGAAAATTATTCGCTTGCAGAATTGCGCCATTTCCTTAACGAGTGCGGAATTAAGCCACAAAGGGCGGAACAATGGAGCACTGTTGTTTTAAAAAATCTTTTAAAAAACAAATGTTATATTGGTTTTATAAATTATAATGCACGCTCAAAAGGCACACAAAACTATTACAAAGGCAAACACGATCCAATTATTGAACTTGAAACTTTTGAAAAAGCGCAACAAAAACTTTCTATTACATCTCACAAACTTAACCATAAAAACACTTTACAAAACCCGCTTGCTTCACTTGTTAAATGTTCTTGCTGTGGCGCAACAATGCAAAAAGTCAACCAATATTTTCGTTGTTTAACGCCAAATTGCAAAACAGTGCTTTCCTACTTTAAAGATGTTGAGCAACAAATTATTTTTGAACTTAAAAACGAACTGTCGGGCTTTAATTATTTTATTGAAAACTACGGGGCTCAAATTGAAAAACAACAAAAAGCAACTGCCCAATCTCGTGATATTTTACTGGAACAAATAGAAACAAAAAATAAAATGATTGAAAGGGCTTGCGAATTGCTTGAAATGGGCGTTTATTCGCTTGAAACATACCAAAGTCGAGTAAATACACTAGAAAAAGAAAAAAACGCATTACAAGGCGAATTTGACGCTTTAAACTGCGATAACATAGAAAAAATTGAGCGTGCCAAAAACTCTGTGCCAATTTTAGAACGCTGTTTGACTGAATATTGGCAACTTGACGCACAATCAAAAAATGACTTGTTAAAATCGATTATTGAAAAAATTGAATACTCAAAAACAAAGCGCAACAGTCGCTGGCACAAAACTGGCGATATGAATTTAAAAATTTACTTGAAAATATAATTTTGGTGTGTTATTATAAGAAACATAAACAATAATCATATAAAGACAATTTTAATCGTTGTGTTATGTTTATTGTTAAAAACTGAATATGGAACAGAGCGGGCAACATCTCTCAAAACTGTTGGGTAGGAGCGCGCCACTGCAAAACAAGTCGTTTCGGTGCAAAGTTGGAACATCTAACGGCTTTTACCGTCAAGTGTGGGAACGGAACGACACACTCTAAAAAACGGGCACGGGTCGGCTTGGCTAGGTTATAGGGCTATGCAAGGGAGAATGGACTAGCGTTTCTCAATGCTTGCATAACTAGATGTAAATTGAAAGCGAGAACTCATTACACTGGGGTTGTTGGTTTTTTTGCTCTGTTTCGGCAGGGCTTTTTATACCTAAAAAACAAATATTCTGCTCAAATCTATTTCCTAAGGTTGTTATGGTTAGACTAAACATAGTTTAAAACTATATTATAGTATAGTAAATAAACAGTAAGTTGCTAAACATAACAATTATTATTAAAACTTCATTATATAAAAAAGGACGGTTTAAACACCGTTCTTTTAAATTATTTCTAAATAACCAAAGCAATTAAAGCACCAATCAAACCGCCAAGAATAGTTGTGAGAATACAACTTATAATTGTGCGTTTGTAGTGCTTGAAGTCGTCTGCTGGCTCTGCTTCGATTTTATCAACCTTGATTTTTAACTCTTTAACATTTTCGTTGGTTTGCTTGCTCTGCTCAACCAGTTTAACCATTGTTTTAGACATTGTGTTGATTTCTTTTATAACTGGCTTCAATTCGTCAATTTCGTGAGTGTTAAACTCAACTTTCTTTTCAAGCGCTGTCAGTCGGTGCTCCAAGTTTGTTTCTTCCATTCTTTCCCCCTTTTTTAAACTTCAACATTAACTTCTTCAAACCACATTATAACTTTGTTAATCGTGGTTGAACTATTGGCGAAAGTTAATAGTTTTATTATGTCGCCCGCTTGCAATTGTCTTAAAATAGTGCCGTTTGTTGTTAATCGCTGTGAATTGTATAGCCAAACAGTTTGTTCTGCGTCATCTTGCGTGCTGTCGTTGATTGACACACCAGCGCAACAGTTGTTCCCGCCACTGCCAACATCTGCCCAGCGAACACTATATGTTATACGATAAACGCCGTCAAACAAAACTTTAACACCGCCCCCAGTTACTTGTTCGAGGCTTTTATCACTCTTAAAGTCGAATGTGTCAAATGCGTGAGTTTGGAATTGTGATTGTGCAACGCTTAAATTGCTTGCTAATGCTCTTCCCAAATATCTTGAAAGCCCAGTGCCGTTGATTTCAACGCTTTCGGCTCTTTGTGGGAAGCAATTAACCCCAATGCTTTTTTTGTCTGTATCAATAAAAAATATTGGCAAGCCTTTTCCTATATATGCGATATATTCGATATAATCGCTTAAAAGGTCTTTTATTCGCACTTTAACAGTCCATTCATATAAATTGTCAAGGCTAACCGTTGTGAGCGTATTATTGGCTATATTTGCCCAACTAGAATATGAACTTTGGTCTGCTCTTTTAGTGCAATATTGGCAAGTTAATGAGTTTTTGCCGTTTAGACTTGAAAAAGTGCCGTCAACTAACAATCTGCTTGAAGTTTCAAAGTTGTTTATTCTGTAAAGACTAACAACTGCGGTTGGATCTTGCCAAGCGTCAATTGTAACTGCAACACTTGTTATTGTTTTAAAACCACGGCTGTCTGTAACTGTTGTGGTTAGAGTGCCATTTTGTGATAAATTTATCACGCCCATTGATTGTGTGCCATTTCCAGCCACTGTAACGCCACTTATCGTTGTAGAGTATGAAACTATGCTTGCACCCTTTTTCGCCGTTGACGAGCCAATTATGGCTGTTAAAACGGACTTATTTTGAATTATGCGCTGATTGTCTTGTGTGATTGCTGTTGTGGCTTGGTTACTGTCATAATAACTTAATGTAACGGCTGTTGGGTTTGCGTTAACAATTGTCATTGTTCTTGTTTGAGTTGCTGTGTAAACTGTGCCACTTATATTTGTTTCTAGCCCATAAATAACACTTAATGTTGGGCTGTTTGGCGTTGCGTTTCTCAACGCTGTTCGCTGTGCTTCTGTTAACTCGAATGTAACTGTGCCACTGCTGGCTGATCCAATGCTTTTTGTTATTCTATTGCCACCATACTGCAAATATGCTGTCATTGCAAAGCCACCCGCATTTGAGTAACTAAAAGACGGGTTTTGCTCGTCTGTGAAGTCATTTGCGTTTGTTATGGTTGCTTGGCGTGGTATTTTATCAAGCGTTACGCTTCCGTTGGCTGTTATTGAAGAAATATATGTGCCCGATATTGTCGCTTGAATGTTAAAAATTGTTTTTATTGAAAATGATTTTGTACCGTCTGCATTGTGATAAACTCGTTGTGTGGTCGTTCCAAGCGTTATTGTTTGCCCGCCCCCAGTATTGATTGCTGGGCTAGTAAAATTTTTTGTTGTGCCGTCTATCGTGCAACTGTTTGTTCTGCTACTTATATATAAACCATAAGAACTGGCGCAAATAAGCCTATGTGTCGCTGTTATATCACTAAAATTACCCGCAACATTTTGGGTTGCCGTCCACAGCGTTTGGAGTGTGTAACCTCTATATGTTCCGCTAATTGTTCCACTTAATGCCATATTATTTGCCCCCTTTAATTTTCTTCATAAATAGCAACAAACCCAATGCCGTTGTTGCTTTCAGTTTGAATTGGCAACATTCTTAATTTTCCGCCAACAGTTATTTCTTTTTTTGCAATAAATTTATTTGTGCAAAATGTTTCGCCGTCAACCCAATAAATTTTATTTCCGTTTTTGTCAAAACCAGCAAAGCCAACTTCGTTATTGATTTGAATATAACTTGCGTCATTTGCCCACATAACAAGTCCGTTTTGATCCAAACGCCCAATTAACTTGTTTGCTTCGTTAAAAACTTCAAGCACACCGTGTTGTTGTGTTTCGCTTCCAAGTCTTAATGTTCCACCCTTTATAATGTCAGCAACTAAATTTATTACATTTATGTTTTGAGCGTTAAAAGTGCCGTCTATCGTCCACGCACTCACAAAATTGCCGTTTATTCCATTTTTGCTGAATGATATTCCAGCACTGTTTATCATTATACAGTTTTGTGCGTCTTCTTTTGGCAAGTTGTCAATAATTAAAATTTTGTCGCTTTCATAAATAACATAAGAACTGCCCAACGCACCCCAAATCTGTTCGTATGCGTTAGCCAATTCGCTATTTATTTGCTGTGTAACATCACTTGACACGGCTTCTTGTGCTGATTGACTGGCGCTTGTTGTTATGCTTGGAATTAAATTTTTTAATTTGTTTGTTGGTGTTCCAAAGTTTACTTCTGTAAATCTTTCTTGCAAACAATCATATTTCAATGATGTAACATAAGTTGGTATTGTTTGATTTGCTGGCATAAATCTTTCGTCAATAACTTCTATAAAGTCGCCCACATCTGTTATACGCTCAACATTCGCTTTTATTGTGTAACTTATTTTTGGAACACAATTTTCAGTTATATATGCGATTGCTTGTGTTCTTAAATCTTCAATCAATTCTGCTTGGTATTGCTCGTCAGTTTCGCCGTCTTGTTGCTCCAAGTCTTGATTAAATGTAACAGTCTTGCAATATGGTATGTCATACTCTAAACCATAATATTGACTTGAAGTGTCAATGTCGCTAGTGGTTATGTATAATTCGGGCAATAATAAGCCGTCTTTTCCAACTGGCAAAAGTTTTGTTACAACTTTGCTCCAATCTTCTTTGGCTGTTATCTCTTGCAAGTTCTTTCCATATCGAATAACAACGCCATTGTCTTGCCCTATTGTGTTGCGAATTTCAATTCTAAAATTATCACGCACCAAATGCCCACCCCAAACGCTTATTATATCGCTTATGGCTTCCGTAAGGCTTTTGCGGACAACTCTTAATGAATTAAGGTCTTCAATATCACTTAAAGTTGTGAACGGGCTTGCTGGCTCTGTGTGTGAGTTAAACCAATCAAGTGCATAGTTACAATTTCGGTCAACAACATAATTGTCTGCAATCAAATAATTGTCTGCGTCAAAATATAGGTGTTTGCAAGCGCAAGTGATTTTGTTATTTTTCTTTTGTGGGTTGTAAACTCGAAACCCTTGCTCGCCCCAAGGTGTATCACAAACAATTATGTTGCCTTGCTCGATATAGTCTTTGTCGTTTATGCTTGTTTCAAGTGCCAAAGAATATTCGCCGTTATCTTCTTTTGTTATAACTGCTTTTAGTGGTTGCAATATCTTTTCGCCGTTGTTATTAAAAACTTTTTCACTTGCTCCAAAAACTTTAATCATAATAAACCACCTTATTCGATTATTTTATAAATTTTTGTTATTGTTGGGTATATAAAAGTATGAATTCCATTATCTGTGCTTATTGCTCTATAAAACCAAAGAACGCCACCAGTTCTATAACCACCTTGCAATGCTATACCATAAACACTTGACGACGAAGAAGTATAAGTTACAAATGGAAAATTTATTATTTGTGCAAAACTCCCACTACTAGAAGAAGCCCCAATGATTGCTTTTGATTTTGCTCTTGTCGTTCCCCCAGTATTAACAACTTCCCACTCAACTTCAATAGTATCTCCAATATTCAAATTATCAAATGTAAAAGTTATTGGCTCATTATTTTGTGCTTGTTGACTTCCACTCCATAACAGTTCTTTTTGGGGAATTATAGTGTCGCCAATTTTTAAAATTCCGTTTTCGTCCCTTACTAACTGTAAATTATTTATTTTTTGTGAGTTTGCTGAATTTTGTGAGTTTACTGCATTTTGTGCGTTTGTTGCATTTTGTGCATTTTGTGCGTTTGTTGCACTGTCAGCACTTGTTGAGTGTGTCGCACTTGGCACTGTAACAGTTCCGTTTTCAATCTTTGTTATTTCTTCAAATGAAGCACTTGCCTTTGAGTTGGTTTCGTTGATTGCTCCAACCAATGTGTCTTTGGCTGTTGTGCTTAATGTTGACATATCGCCAATTTTAGCGTTTGCGACTGGGTCTGTTTCGTATTCAATGCCGTGTGTTGCTGGTGTTGTTTCTGCGTCTGTTTCGATAGTGTCGTCAATCTCAATTTCTGCAAGTTCTGTTGTTATTCTGTCAACCCCAGTTACATTGTAGGTTACAACAAAATTGCCTTTAATGACGGTTTTTATAACATTCCCAACTGCAATTTTTAAGTCATACAAATATATGTGGTCGGCTTCTAGGTCTTGGCTGTCGGTGGCTTGTAACTGCAATTTATAAATGAGTTCTTTTTTATAAAAGTTTTCGTCAAGTTTTGTTATTCCAGCATTGATTGTTTTTTCAATCAAAGGCGTTGTGTCGTCTTGGTTTTCTTTCACTGTAAAAAATGCACTTGTTAAGTCTTGCGTTATATTTTTGAATGTGAGTTTTAATGCGTATGTGTCGCCCTTGGTATATTCAATTCTAAATTCATTTTTTTTCTCAATTTTTATGTTTGCCATATTTCCCCCTTTTATAGCCAACGGCTAAATTTTGATATTTCAATTTTTGTTATTGTTCCAGTCCAAGATAATGTGTTCGTGCCTTTTGGAAGTATCAAAAAGTTGCCGTCCATTATTCTGTTTCGCAATCCGTTTTCGTTATATGCTTCTTGCTCTATGCTGTCTAGTGTTACAACATCATTTTCGTTTAATTCCAAAGTGAATTGTTGCACGCCATTAAGTGAAAAGTTTATTGTTCCAGTTCCGTAAATAGTCATTATTGGCTTGCTGGCATAATTCCCCGAGTTTACAACGCTTATTTGTTGCGTTGATGATATATTAAAAGTTTTTGTTCTTTCTGTTATGGAATATTTGAACGGCTGAACTTCAAAAGTGATTTCTGCTGTTTTAAATCTTAAAAGTTTGTCAAAATCTATGCTTTCAATAATTTGTGCGTTATAGTATTTGTCTGCTTCGTTTGAAAATGTAACTTGCCCACTTCCGTTTAACCAAGCAATTATTGTGTCAATGTCATAACCCTTTGTTAGCCCAATTTTAACTTTCTTTTTATATGCTTCAAAGCCTAACGGGGTTATTATGCTACCGTCCCGCCCGTCAAGCGTCAAAACTTGCGTTCTCATTGCTGGCTTTCTAATTGGTGGAAGTGCGCTAACAATTAAACCTTTAACATCTCGGCTGTCAATGTTATTCCATATAAAATATTCAATCATTTTGCTTTTTCCCCCTTTTAGTTATAAACAACACGCTCAACGGTGTCTGTTACAAATTTGCCAGCAACTTCGTCATCTAGCACAATATTTACTTGTTGCAATGCTTCTTTAAATGCTTCAACCATAGTGTCAAAAACTATTGCTGGGCTGGATCCATTAACACTTGAATTTGTGCCAAGGTCAAAACTTGTTGGAATAGAACTTGCCATTTGACTTGAAACATCAGCCATTGTGTCTTCAAAACCCTCGCCAATTCCAAGAGCCATATTCTTACCAATTTCGTCTGCAAAGACTGTTGACGGGCTATGAATTCCAAACACATTTTTAAAACTATTTATTATATTTCTGCCCATATCTTTAACGCCGTTGATTAAGTTACTAAACCAACTTTTCATACCTTCCCAAATTCCTTTGAGAATATTAACACCAATTTGTTTGATGTCGCCCATTCCTTGCCCAAAGCCCTTTACTATGCTTGCAATTATTTCGGGTATTTTGCCAACAAGTTGCGGAACGGCTTGCATAATACCATTTCCCAATTGTATTATGATTTGAACGCCTTGTTGTGTGATTTTATAACTTAAAGACATAAGCGTTGAAATAATTTTTTCAATTATTTCGGGTAGCCTATCAACAAGAATTGGAATAGCATTTAAAATGCCCTCAATCAACGCTTCAAGCAATTTGACGCCCGTATCTATTATAAAATCAACATTGCTTAACAAAGTGTCAACAATAGTTAATATTGCGTCAACCATTGCTGGAACAAGTGCTGGCAACGCACTCGCTATGCCTTTAATCAATGACAATATGATTTGAACGCCAGCATTAACTAATGACGGCAACATTGCAACTATTGAATTAAGCAGTTGTGGCAAAACGCTTTCAATTGCTGTAACTAATTGTGGCAACACCGCAACAACGCTTTCAATCATTGCTTGAATTGCTGTGATAATGAGTGGCAATGTGTCTTGAATTAACGGCGGTATTGCTTCAATTATTCTTGGGGCTAGTTCTTGCATAAGTCTTCCAACTAACTGCCCAAGCCCTTGAATTGTTGTTTTAACTCTTGGCAATATGTTATCAAGTGCGGTCATAAGGCTATCAACAAAGTTGTTCATTAACTGCCCAAAATCTGCGTTTTCGTCTGCAATTCCAGTCAATAAGTTTTTCCACGCCGATTTCATAGCGTTAACTGATCCACTTATTGTTTTGCTTGCTTCTTTTGCTGTTGTGCCAGTTATGCCCATTTCGTTTTGTATAATATGTATTGCTTCGGTTACATCTGCAAAACTACTAATTGACAAATCAGCCATTTCTCCGTTGGCTTCTTTTACTCGGTTTGCGTCTGCAATTAAACGCTCCATTTCCGTTTTTGTTCCACCATAACCAAGTTTTAAGTTATCAAGCATTGTATAGTTTTGTTTTGCAAAACCTTGGTAGGCGTTTTGGATCATAGACATATCAGTTCCCATTTTATTTGCGTTGTCGCTCATATCACTGATTGCCATATCTGCATATTTTGCGCTTTTTTCAGTGTCTTGCCCTAAACTTTGCAACAAACTTGCTGAAAAACTTGTTACGGTTTCCATATATTCGTTTGCTGAAAGTCCAGCCGTTTTGTAAGCATTATTTGCGTATTTTTCAACGATTGGCGCACTTTCTTTGAATAGTGTTTCAACACCACCAATTAACTGCTCATAATCTGCATAACTTGCTATGGCTTGCTTGCCTAAATTAACAACCGCACCCGCAAGGCTTTTAATGCCGTTTATAGCGCTCGTGATTGCTTGCGCACCCAAGTTAGCCAATATGCCTTTAAACACTGTGAAGCCACCATTTGAAGCCTTTTCTGCTTTGTTTCCAGCGTCTTGAATACTGTTGCCAAGTTCGTCAACTGCTTTGTCGTTTATTTCAATTTGTTTGGTGTTCTTTTCGATTGTTCGAGTTGTGGCGTTAACTTCTGCTTGTGCTTTGTTAACTTCGTTTTGCCACTTTCTCACGGTTTCTGCGTTGCTGTCTTCGGCTGTTGTTGCTTCTTGCAACATCTTTTTGGCTTCTGCAAGTTTTTTGTTTTGCTCGTCAAGTCTTTTGTTTAAAACTTGGTTTTGCTGTGCAAGATTTGCAGTTGAATTGTCGTTTCTTTCATACTGGCTTGTAACAACTTTCATTTCGCTTGATAACAAGGTCAAATTGCTTGTTATCTCTCTTAACGCCTTTTTATATTCAGTTTCGCCAGTCAGTTTTATACTTCCACCAAAACTTGACATATTTTCGCCCCCTTTCTTATTTTATTTTTATGTTTTTAATTTTCTTTCAATTGCTTTTCCAAAGTTCTCAATTCTTCTATGATGTCAACACACGCTTGCTTTTTTTCTTCATAGTCTGCTCTTTGCATACCAAACAACTCAACTTGCTCAACATCTTCTTTAAACTTTTGTAGTTGTTGTTTTAATTCTAATATTCGTAAACTTTTATTATAAATTTCTTTACTGT
This sequence comes from uncultured Clostridia bacterium, assembly GCA_937897215.1. Lineage (GTDB taxonomy): Bacteria > Bacillota > Clostridia > Oscillospirales > Acutalibacteraceae > Fimenecus. The sequence goes on from CALCBQ010000117.1 coordinate 13,496, forward strand.
CCATATTTCCCTCCTACACTATTTGATAAGTATTAACTCCAACTTCACTAATTAAAGTGTTAACAAAAGTATTATAATCTATTGTTTGTATCTCACCGCCAAAAGAATTAGGGTCTTTCCCCCCAAACCTTACAACTCCACTTTGAAACTGAATTGTATTCATATTGGTGCAAGAAAAATCATTTGAATAATACATATATCCTGTTGCTATAAAATTTATATTAGGGTAGTATGTCATAACCCAATTATACAAGTTAGCTGGGTTATCATATAAATTATTTGGCAAAGTTGACATATTATTTATAATTTGAAATGCACAAAAAGTTGATGAACCATATAATACTATTGTATGACAATATAAATGTTTACTATCAACATAACTCTTACTTGTTGCCCCATTATTGCTTGATGGTGTGCTAGGCACTAACACATCTCCGTTGCTGTCCCTTTGCACGATTTTGTTTGCAGAGTTTGTTTGTGATGATTGATAATCTAATGTTGTTTGGTCGCCATTGCTGTCGGTTGCGTAAAGTTTATTTGCTGTTGATGTTTTATCAACTTTGTTTGCGATTGCTCCAATGTTAGTTGAATTTGCACCACTATTTACAGCGTCAAGTTGGGTTTGTGTTAAAGCGTCTTGTTTTGCTTCAAATTCACTAACTTTTTGGCTAGTTATTCCACTATTAACTGCGTCAAGTTGAGTTTGCGATAAATTGTCTTGCTTATCGCTTTTTAATTCGTTTATTGCCCCCACAACAGTTTTATCTGTCGTGTTTAAATTATTGTCAGTCTTGTCTTGTTTGCTGTTTTGCAAACTTGTGTCTGCATTTTGGCGTGCTGTGATTTCAGCGTTTAAATCGTTTTGTATATTTAAAATTTTCAAGTCTGCTTCTTCAATCCAAGTTGGGTATTGTTCGGGCATTGTTTCAGTTGCATTTATTGCTTCTAAAACTGGCAATTCGAATTTTTCACTTTTAAATATCGAAACAGAATTTGCGTCAAATTGTGAGTTTATACGAATTTGGCATTGCAGATCTCCAACGGTAGCAAGCAAACTGCTCAAAATTGGCAACACATAATGGTCTTCAACTTTTTCCATTGTTAGCAAATATTTTTGGCTTCCGTCAAACACTTCTAAATAAGCAAAGCCGTCAATGAACTCGTCTTCAAAATCAACAATTAAATTGCCGTTCAAATTTTCTCCGTTTATTCCAAGAAAATTTTTGCTGTTTTTAATCTTTCGAGTATTTGCATTTATTGTGATAATTAAATCTCTCATTTTCTCCCCCTTTTAAAACCATTCGCCGTCGCCACCATTTTTCTCTTGAAGTTTTTCAAGTTGTTCATATGTTGTGCCACTTGAACGCATTTTTAATTCTAAATCAAAATTTAGTTTATAATGCTCATATAATTTTAAGAACTTGCGAACGGTCATTCTGCCGATTTCTTTTTCTGCATACCCCAAAAGAGTATGCCCCACAAACACAAACCACGACAAATCAATCGGCTTGTCGTCTTCTTCTTCGTCGTGGACTATGCGTTTTTTGTGTTTTCACTTTTGGTTGCTTCAACAACTGCATTATTTAAAACAACAGCACTTTCTTGAAGTCCAAGGTCTGTGATTATTCTTCCAACTTGCTTCAATGTGAAAGGTTTAAAATCTTTCCCAGTTTTTTCGCTTTCAATTTCTCGTGCTTCGTTTATCATTGCACGCAAGCCAAAAATGAGTGCTTTGGCGTTAACTTCTCCACTTTTTGCGTCAGTTAGTTCGCCCCACTTTTTAATTGTTCCGTATTCTTCTTGTATCTCTTCCATAACATTTAAGTTGAAAACTGCTGGAATTTCTGTGTCATTATATTTGAATTTTACACTATAATCTTTCATTTTTTAAAATCTCCTTTCTATTAAAAAACGGGCAGTTTTTGAACTGCCCATTTTAGTTGTTTAATAATTGGCTACGCTGAAAGCAATTCAGTTAAATATGTTTCGGCTTCTGCATATGTGTCAAAAGTCTTTGTTTTGCTCCATTCGCCACTTTCAAGTGCCATAATTGTTCCCTCAATTGTTGTAGTTGAAAATTCAACTGTTGCACCCTTGGTTGTTTCGTCAGCGCTTGGCTCTTGGAATTTTACTTTTGATAAGAATTCAACTTTATATTGCTTTTCATTATCAACAATTTTTGTTACAATTCTGCCCAAAGCAACATAAGGCGCTGTATCGTTTGCGTTTCTAACAACTTCGCCCCCTGCGTCAACAGTGTGCCCAAGAATATCAGCAAATGTTGCTGGTGCGTCGTCGTCAACTCCAAGTGTTACAGTTCCTTTGCTGAATGAATAATCACTTTCAGCAAGTGTGTCGTCTGCGTATAATTCGGCTGAATTATTTTCAATAGACACTTGACAAGACACGGCTTTTCCAAGTGATGTTGCCCCAGTCAACTCGCCATTCTCGTCATACTTTGAATATTTGAAGTTTTTTAACCCTATTTTTGCCATAGTGTTTGCTCCTTTTAAATTTTATAATTTTCGATTTCAAATGTAGTTACTTTATGAAAAAATTTTGTGTCGGGGTCGTATAAGTCCGCTATATCTTCCACCCAAGTAAACCCAGCATTTATCAATCTTTGTTTTACTTCTTTTAAAATTTCAAGAAAATTGCCTTTTGAATATATATCAATGTCAAAGCGTGGGGCTGAATATTCGCATTCGTCGTCTGCCATTAACTTTGGGAATTTGTCAATCTCTTGGAATGTTATATAAGTTGTTTTATCGCCTTTATAATGCATAAATTCAACGGGAATTTCAACGCCACTGGCTGTTGTCATTCCGCTTAACGCATTTTTAATCAATTCGTTATTTGTCATTGATAAACTCCTTTTGCACTTTTAACATTGCGTCAGTTATTTGGATCTTGTTGAAAGACTTTCGCACAAATGGCTTTTTCATTTCGCCGTGGCTTGTTCCATATTCCCTTGCTTGAACAACCAAAGGCGCTGGAACTTCTTTGCCTTGCTCGTTTCTAAAATAGCCATAAAAAGCAACTTTGTCGTTGATTGCGTCGTCCGCCCTTGTTCTATACACTTTTGTTTTAATTAAGCATTTTTCAAGGTTTTCCGTGTGTTTAAACGCACTTTTCATATTTCGCTTAATGTTTTTATATGCCACATCTGCGCCAGCCTCAACCATTTTGTCAAACATTTTGCTGTTTTCAACCTTTGTTATTTGATCCAAAACTTCTTTTGGTATCTCAAACCTGAATTTCGCCATTATTTCTTCACAACCTTTGCTTGAATTTCTAACTCGCTGTTGATTTCGTCAATATCGTTTAAATATTCGATTATATAAGTCTTTCCCTTAAATATAATGCGCAAATTTCTATTATCTGCATTGTATCTATCAACCAAAGTTTGTGAATATCTAATCGTAAAGTTTGTATATGCCTTTTCAAAGTCGCTGTCATTGGCTATAAGTGTAAAGCCTTTTGTGGTTTTTATATAAGCGTATGGCTCTAACAAGACGGTTTCTGTTTCAATTGGGAAGCCGTCTTTGTCTGTGCCTTGCGTTATTTCAACAATAGTGATTTTATGCCTATATTTGCCCGCATTTCGCACATAATCGTTTCTCATAGTAAATTAACCCTATGAAAGCCCAAAATCGTGTCAAAAACGGTATTTAACTTGTTATCTTCAATATTTATTGTTCTTGTGTCGAACATATCTTGACAAAGTAAGTAAACAACAATAACAAAGTCTGCGTTTTCGTCTAGGTCTTCCACCCCAGTATAATTTTTAATATATGCTTTTG
>CALCBQ010000118.1 GCA_937897215.1 uncultured Clostridia bacterium
CATTGGCTTTACCTACAATTGCTATAAAAGCTGTTTTTGGTGTATTCATTTATTTCTTTTTCCTTCCAAATCCAAAAAATATAAAAATGCTGAAAATTACTACTGAAATTAAAAATAAAACTATTGCTATTGGATTTTCAATAAAATATGTGAAAAGCAAACTGAATGCTTTTGGTTGATACATAATTGCAACACCACAAAGCACTGCGAATATTGCAAACACAAGCACTGCACCCGCGGCGCAATCCTTTGCAATTTTGCCCAGCTGTGTATATTCTTCGCCGTGTAAATCCACTGCAGATTCAATAGCGGTGTTTATAAGTTCTGCGCCAATAACAAGCCCGTTAGCAATAAAGATTATTGCAAGCTCTGTTCTTGTGATTTCAAAGAAATCAAAGGCGAAGAGAAAGAAGTACATATAAATCATACATACTATATGTATTCGCATATTTCGTTCTTTTTTAATCGCTGTGAAAATTCCCTGAAAAGCATAGCCGAAACTCTTAACAAGTTCTTTCATAATTATTCCTCATCAAAATAATAACTTCCGTTTCTTTTGAGCCCAACACGAGTAAGCACCGCTTCTTCCTTTTCTCGCATTTTTACCATTTCAAGTCCGCCATCTTCGTGGTCATAACCTAAAAGATGAAGAAGTGAGTGTACTGTTAAAAATCCGATTTCACGCTGTAATGTATGACCGTATTTTTCTGCCTGGTCATAAGCGTGGTCTATTGAAATAATTATATCGCCAAGTACTTTTGCACCTGTATCGTGATTTATTGGAAAATCTCCGTTTTCGCCCATAGGGAATGAAAGTACATCTGTGCTTTTATCGATATTTCTGTGTTTTTTATTAATGTCGCGAATTGTTTCGTCATCAACAAACATTACACTGATTTCTGCTGAATCCGTAAAGCCCTCGTTTATCAATACCGCTTTACAGCAACGGCGCACAAGCATTCTGACGCCTGTTGGGATTTTCATTATATTCGGTTGTTCATCAATAATTACTCGCATTTTCTCGTTCATTTCTTTTGCCTCATTTCCTGCTTTTCATACGCTTTGATAATATCCTGAACAAGACGGTGTCTTACCACATCTTTTTCTGTAAATACGTTTATTGCAATATCATCAATCCCCTTAAGGATTTTCATTGCTTCAACAAGTCCTGACTTTTTACCGTCAGGCAAGTCAATCTGAGTTATATCGCCTGTAACAACTATTTTCGAGTTAAATCCAAGACGAGTTAAAAACATTTTCATTTGCTCGCGTGTTGTATTCTGTGCTTCATCAAGAATAATAAAACTGTCGTCAAGAGTACGACCACGCATATATGCAAGAGGAGCTACTTCAATACTGCCACGCTCTTGATAACGCTGAAAACTTTCTGCGCCAAGCATATCAAAAAGTGCATCATATAAAGGTCTAAGATAAGGGTCAACTTTCTGTTGCAAATCGCCCGGTAAGAAGCCTAGTTTTTCGCCTGCCTCAACTGCGGGACGAGTTAAGATAATTCGATTGATTTCTTTAGCCCTGAAAGCATTAACCGCCATAGCAACCGCAAGGTAAGTTTTACCTGTACCTGCAGGACCTGCACCAAGGGTGATAGTATTATTCTTTATGCATTCAAGATATTTTTTCTGACCGAGTGTTTTTGGTTTTATAGGCTTGCCCTTTGCGGTAATGCAGACACAATCCCCCGTCATTTCGCAAAGCTTGTCCTCATTCCCCTCGTTTACGAGAGAAAGTACATAGCGGACATTTTGTTCTGACAACGCCTCACCACGATTTATAAGTGTAAGAAGTCCGTTAATTGCTCTTACAGCTTTTGATACATTCTCAGCATCGCCATTGACTTTGATTTCTGAACCACGGCTAATAACTTTGACATTGTAATTAGACTCAATAAGTCTTATATTTTCATCAAAACTGCCAAAAAGACTTACTGTTTGCTCCATTCTGTCAACATTTATTACTTGTTCAAACACCTTTTTCACCTACTCAGCACAAAAATAGATATATTTATTGTATTTTAGCACATTTTTCAAGGAATGTCATTAGTTTTTTCTACATAAATTTCCTGTAAAGTACCAATTTCTTGCTCACATTGTGCAGAAAAACTGTATTGCAAATTATTTTGATTTTCAACCTTTTTCACAGAAGAAGTTCTGACTTCACTATATTCAAGAATTTCACGCACATACAAAGCGTTGCTGAACAATGCGATTTTTTCTTCTGTTGCTCTATTAAGAGTTGTTTTTTCATCTGAAAAATCTGCAGAATACTGTGTTATTATTCCCAAAGGTAAAAGATTTTTTTCACTTTCTACAAAAGATTTGTGCTCGGTAAAAAATTCTGATTCTCCCATAAATCCCAATGGGATTTTGATGCCAAAAAAGAATATAACTTTACGGATTTTTTCACTATTAATTTTATAAAGCAGAATATCATCACTACTGAAATTCTTTTGTTTTTTAACAAGGGCTTTTACATAGCCATCTGCATGAATTGTTTTCTCACTACCATCTTTATGAGTTATAACTCCGCTTATGAGCAAATCACCTTTTGTTACTGCCGAACCGGGTTTGATTTCTTCGTTTCCGTAAAGCACATCAATGCTCAATATTACCCCGTCTTCCCCTGCCACAACATTGGTAGGTTTTGATGCATCATAAATTTTTGGTGCATCAGTTTTTTCGCGGACTTCAATCACTACAACTGAACCCTTTATATTGACACTTGCCCATGAAAGCTTTTCAATATCACTCATAACAAGTGATGCTGCTTCGTCATTATCTATTGTTGAAACAGGCACGCCTACTTTTACTCCGTATTTTTCGAATGCAGAAAGCAACAAATCCTCATCAAGAGTAGTATTTCCTACAACAGATACACTCCACACAAATTGAGACAAAATTGCAATTATTATAGACAAAACAATTACACCTACAAGAATTCCCACGCGGGATTTATGCTTTTTCAAAAAATATTTTAATCCGATTTTGTCAGTTGAAACTACCCTCATTCCCGATTTTCTCGCAACGGGACGAATTGAGAGATAACCACCCACAGTTGTGCTTGCGGTTATATTACCGTTAATGTGTTTGACATTCCATAAAGGTATTCCTTCTTTTGTGCATAGGTTTATAAATCGGTCGGCAAATCCCCCGAATGCTCTGAAATTTATGTATCCGAATAAATATCGTAAAAACTGAATAATCATATTTACCTCTTATGAAACAAAACTTATTTCTGCAAATCTGCCACGGATTATTGCAATATCGCTATCGAAAGAGTCTATAACCATATCTGTACCCACAAGGCATAATGTAAGGTCGCCTATATTGAGTTTTATAGTATTTTCATCGTATTCAATTACACCTTTGCAACCATCTATAATGATTTCACGGTTGCCAAGCATTTCAATTTTCGCCTCATTAAGATACAACTCGGGAATCTGCAATTTTCGTTCTTTTTTCTTTCGTGCCATTAAAACACACCTCACTCATATTGATTTATATGAAATTAAATCATTATTAAGTCATAAAAATAATATAATTTATGGGTGAGATTATGGTGGTTGTGAAACTCAGAAAGAGTTTTTTTCAGATTTTTCTAATCATATTAAGCTTGATTTTTATGTTCAAAATGCCAAATGCAGTAACCGTTGGGGTTACAAAGGGATTGCAGATTTGTTTTTCAGTAATTCTGCCATCACTTTTTCCGTTTATGGTACTTTCAACGTACATAATAAAATCAAACATTTTCTCTTTTGCTTATAAGTTTATATCTCCTGTTTCGCGGATTTTGTTTCGACAACCTGCAAGCACAATCCCTGTAATCATTATGTCTTTGATTGGTGGCTTTCCCGTAGGCATAAAAATGGTGGGTAACTTGTTACGCGATGGTAAGATTTCAAAAAATCAGGCACAACGGCTTTGTTTTTTCTGTATGAATGGTGGGCCTGCATTTATAATTACTGCAGTTGGTGTTAATATGCTTGGCAGTACAAAGGCAGGAGTAATTATGTTTATTTCCCTTTGCATATCATCATTAGTTATGGGCTTTTTTACAAGGTTTTTAGGCGATAAAAGTGAACTAAAAGCACAAATTGAAACACAATCAACTCTTTCGTCTGTTTCGTCTGCGGTATCTGACGCATTGCAATCTGTACTAGGTATTTGCGCATGGGTAGTAATTTTCAGTGCTATAACAAACTGCCTTGAAGTGTGTATAGAAAACAAAAGTATATTTATGACGGTTTCATCAATACTTGAAGTTACTAACGGATGTGTTATGCTTGCGGGTAAAATGCCTATTTCTGTTATTACCGCTGTAATCGGTTTTGGCGGGGTTTGTGTGCATTGTCAGGTACTTTCCGAATTGAAAGAATGCGGAGTTAAGTATTCACATTTTTTTGTATGCAGAGTGCTTAATGGTGCAATTGCGTCGTTTGTATCTTATTTATTGTTGCTCGTTTTTCCTGTAGAGATTGATGTTTTTGCTTCAACTCAGAATATGACAGTTACTGCCTTTTCTGTTTCACTACCTGCTTTTTGCACTTTTGCAATTATGTGTATAATTATGATTTTGGATATTGATAGGAAGAAAAAAATATGGTAAAATTACTTTATAATTATTAATTCATGGGTCGTCGAGGACGCCGACCCCTACGAAGATTGGTGTTAATTGTGAAAAAGTTGTTGAATAAAAAAGAAATCTCCCCATCTTGCTCATACTGCTCGTATGGTAAGTTATCTCCTGACGGAGAAACTGTGCTTTGCAAGAAAAAGGGAGTTGTTGAAAAGGATTTTGCTTGTAGAAAATTCCAGTATGATGTCTTAAAAAGGCAACCAAAAAGACCTATTGAATTAGAAAAATATAACCCTGAAGATTTCAAGTTGTGAGATGTGAAAACCCCCGTACAGATTGTACGGGGGTTAGTTTTTATTCTGTTACAAGTTCAACTGAGTTTAAGATTTTATATGCTTCGTCAGAATCAGTCTTTGGAACTATCGCTGTTATTCGATATGATGTATTAAGGTCATCGTGTGCATAAGCATCCAAAGCCATAATTAAAGTATTGTTAAAACTATTCTCTGAAACCAACATTATTCCTTTATATGTAGAAGTTTCAATCTCATATACATCAGTTATTGCACCAACTGTAACTGGTTTTGTAGATAGCATTAAATAATACAGTAGCAGTTCTTCAGAGTCGAAGTAATTTATATTATCATTGTAAAAATCTATAGACCACACAAGCTTATTCCAATTATAATCCGAATCTATACGATAACCAAATTTCTTTTCACAAGCATCTCCAATTTTTTCATCAAAATCAGTAAACATAGTACCATCGTAAAATTCTTTGTCTATTATAATTCTTTTCAAACTGTCTTCAACTTTACAATCATATACTATTAGTGTGCTTTTTTCTCTATCATAATCTGGGTCGTTATATTCTTCGTATCCCTCTGGTAAACTGAATCTGAAATTACCAACTTCAATAGTTGTATAATTACCTTCTAGTTTTAAGTCTTGCTTATCGTAAGGTTTTAAGACAACGCTAAGTTCTTCCTTATATTCTCCACTTTCAATAGTATTTTGAATATATTTTGCTAATATATAACGATTTCCTATTTTTTCACTAACATTAGGAGCATTAAACAAACAAGTATAAATCAGACCTATTATCAAAACATTTGTTACTATTGCTATTGTTTGCGCCTTTTTACTTACTTGTTTATATTCTGTTCGAAGTGCTTTCATTGACGCTTTATGCGATTTATCTGCACCAATTGGGAAAGCACCAATAACATATTTTGTTCCGTTTTTCAGTTTGATTTTAATTTCATAAAAATCAACTTCAGCAACTGTTAAAGATTCAATATCGTCAGTTTTGCTATATGTAACTACACTTTCTTTATCAATGTAGCAATTTCTCTTTTTACCCTTTATAGCAACAAGTTGTATGTTTTCAGGAGTGTTGTTGAAAATATATGCCAACACATCTTTTTTATTTTTACCACCGTTTTTTGTAATAAACCATTGAGTTGGCTCGACACCATTGATTTCAGTTAAAAATGCAAATATTTCTTCATTACTGATTTTAAGTTTATATCTGAGTGATAAATTTGTCATATTCAATCCCCCTTTTCACAAGTTTATGATAGCACAGATATAGTTGAAATGCAATAAAATTATAGGGGCAGACAAGAATGTCTACCCCTATAGTTATATGGTCAGTTTAGTTTTCTTTCTTTGATGGGATGAGGGCGATGCCAAATCCTGATGCAAGAGCAATTACTGCTGATGCTACTACTGACACGCCACCATCTGTATTTGGAATTACAGGGTTTTTGTTATCGTTTTTATCTGTGTCAGGTTTTGTATTGTTATTTTCGTTGCTTGTATCATTATTTGTGTCGTCATTGTTATTATTATCAGCTGATACAACATTAACTACAAACTCTGCTTCTGCACCCATTACGCTTACTACAAATGTGTTTTCGCCTTCTGTAACTTCGTCAACCTGTTCAACATAAATTGGGTATTCTTCGCCGTTATATGTGATGTAATCTTCATCACTTGTAACTGTTTGAGTTGTACCATCTTTGAAAGTTACAAGAATTTCCATACCTTCTGTATCAAGATTAAGAATTGTATCAAAATCTGAGAATGTTAAATCAAGAATCATTTCATAAAGGTCTGGGTTTTCTTCATAGAATGCTTTCAAATCTTCAAATGTCATACCCATTTCGCTAAGCATTTCGTCAATTGTTTCAGGGTCTGACTCATAGAGATAATCAAGTGTGAAGTTATCTCTTGTAAGGACATCTTCTTCCATATCATATTCTGTTTTTGTTGGCATTTTTGTAACTTCAACAGAGTCAACAGGCGATTCTTCAACTGTTACTGTATAAGTTGTTTCAAGGTATGTGTCGTAATCGTCTGTGCCATAGAATTCAACGATTGCTTCATTTTCGCCGATAACATAGTCAACAACATACATATCAACATAAGAATACTCGTCAACTGTGATTGTTTCTGTTGTGCCGTCATCAAATGTTACTTCAAGCACCATACCGGTAGCGTCGCACCAGATTTCGTTTTCGTAGCTGTCAAGGCCCTCATAGTAAACTGTTTTGTCAGGTCCTGAAATAACAGTAATTGATTCTGCTTCAGCTGCAAATGCTGAAACAGTTGCCATTGCAACCACAAGTGCAACTACAAGTAATGTGCTTATTACTTTTGTGAATTTTTTCATAATAATCCTCCTATAATTTTAAAACCAAATACTTTTAGTATCTGTCATACAAATTATATATCATTATTATATGTATGTCAAGTAAAATATATCTTGAATGTATCTAAAATAGTATTAATAATGAATTATAATTATTATAGAAAGAAAATTTGGGAGGTGCGATTGAATGTATTATGAAAATTTTTCAAAACGTTTAGCACAACTTCGTCAAGAAAAGGGCATTTCCGCCAGAGACATGAGCTTGTCTTTAGGACAAAGCGAAAGTTATATTAATAAAATCGAAAACAATTATGCGATGCCATCTATGCAAGGTTTCTTTTATATATGCGATTTTTTGGGTATTACTCCGTCTGAATTTTTCAAAGAAGAAGACAAACACCCTATAATTATGAAAGAACTTATTAACAATGCAAAAAATCTTAACGAAGTGCAATTAAGACTGCTTTCAGAGTTTATTAAGTCATTATAAAAATATCATAAAAGATATAAAAAAACTCTCGACTTTCGTCGAGAGTTAATTTTTTGTTATTTAATTATTTTCTGCTCTTGAAAAGGTCAAGGATGTCGCCCATATCGTCGTCAGCGCCGTAACCGTTTGAGCTGATGTCTTCCATACCGCCATTGTAGTGAGGTTTCTTTGAAACGCCGTTTGCATCAAGACCAAAACCTGTTGCGATTACAGTAACAATCATTTCGTCATCAAGTTTTTCATCGAATGCAACACCGAAGATGATGTTTGCATCGTCATCTGCCTGAGCACGAACAATACCTGCTGCTGTATCAACATCTTCAAGAGTGATATCAGGAGATGCTGTAATGCTGATAATAACACCCTTAGCACCTGTAATTGTTGTTTCAAGAAGTGGGCTTGAGATAGCTGAGTTTGCTGCCTGTTCTGCCTTATCTTTACCGCTTGCGTGACCAATACCCATATGAGCGTGGCCTGCGTCCTTCATAACTGAAGTAACGTCAGCAAAGT
>CALCBQ010000119.1 GCA_937897215.1 uncultured Clostridia bacterium
TGGCAAAATCGAAGATTTTGACGGAGGGAGTTTTACAATTACACATATTACTCCCCCAGTCTGCTTCGCAGACAGCCCCCTCAAAGATGGGGCGTAATACACAAGCAAATTAGCCCGACAAACTCAAATTTTGTCAAACAAATTAATATAACTTTAATATATATGCAATCAATCCATAAATTACTGCGGCGAAAATACCGTATGCGATTACAGGGCCTGCAATTTTGAAAATGTTTGCACCTGTACCCATAATAAGACCTTCGGTTTTGAATTCAAGGGCGGGGGAAACAACGGAATTTGCAAATCCCGTAATTGGTACAATTGTACCTGCGCCCGCGTGTTTTGCTATTTTATCAAAAACCCCTACTCCTGTAAGGATTGCGGCAATTACAATAAGGACAGACGGTGTGAGTGCTTTAACATAATCTTCTGAAAACCCAAGTTTTTCAAATCCCCAGTTAAGAAATTCCCCGAAAGTGCATATTGCTCCGCCAAAAATAAACGCTTTTATGCAGTTTAAGATTTTCGGCGACGGTGGCGATGCTTTTTTCGCCATTTTGTCATATTCTTTATCTGTTGTAGACATAAAATCACTCCCTACAAATATTTTTACCCTAAAAATTCAAAATAACAGTTTAAGTATTTACAATAATTGCAATAATATGAAATATGTGGTAAAATAATCGTGTTATTATGATTTTGGAGGTGCAATCGTGAACAGAAAGTATAACAGATATATGCGCTTTATTTCTGTTTTACTGATTGTGCTTGTAGCATTCAAAACTGTTGATTTTGCGTTAAGTGAAATTACTGATATATGGGCTTATGATGATGCTGAAGAAATAAGCATTACAGAGTGGTCGGCGGTTTATGACAAACTTGAAAAGGGCAACTCGTTAACGGGAAAAGATTACGATTTAATTTTTTCGCAAACGGGACTCGGCAAGCCCTCGGTTGATTTCTTAATTGAAAATCCCGAAAAAATTCATGAATACCGAGAATATTACCTTGCGGATAAAGATTATAAATGTGTACGCGAAGGCGTTTTTGCTTGCCACGAATTTATTACGGATACAGAGGGTAGCGCAATACAGAATCCACCTTTTGTAAATCTTCAAAATGGCGATATAATCATAACGCTCAGTATTCATTCTTTAGGTTGGCGCCACGGCCACGCGGCAATAGTTGTTGATGCCGAAAAAGGCACAACGGCGCAGGCTGTTATGATTGGCGAAAAGTCAGCGTTCGGCCATATAGGCGAATGGCGTGATTTTCCGCTTGTCGCAGTTCTAAGACCTAAAAATGTGAATACAGAAATCATTGACGAAGTTGTAACATTTACAAAGGAAAAACTTATTGGAATTGATTACTCACTTATGTCAGGTATTTTGAGTGGTCGCGATGAAAATATAATACCCACTACGACACATTGCGCACATTATGTGTGGTATGCTTATAAATGTTTCGGCATTGATATTGATTCAAATGGCGGACGGATTGTTACACCAAAAGAAATTCTGCATAGTGAAAATCTTGAGGTTGTTCAAGTTTTTGGAAATATAATGGATTTATAAGGAGATATAATTATGAAAAAAGTGCTTATTTTTGTTTTGATACTTGTACTCGCAATAGTTTTTACTGCTTGCGGTAAGCGTGGTCCGGAATATACAAAATACGCTGATGTTACATTGAATACAGAAACTACAACAACCACTACAACAGAACCCGAAACAGAGTCAGAAACAGAAAGCGAAACTGAAGAAACATCTTCTTCAACTACTACAACTACAAGAAGATATACAGGTGGTACAAGTTCAAATAATACAAAACCAAAACCAACAAAACCACAATCAACAACTAGCACAACCAAGCCGACTACAACAGAGTCAACTACCGAATCTACAACTGAATCCACAACAGAACAAACAACCACAACTACTACAACAACCACAACAGAGCAACAAGTGGTTGAGGAATAAAATGAAAACGGGCGATTCGTGAATCGCCCCTACAATTATAATTGCAACGCAGTTCCACAATTATTCTTTTTTCATTATTCACTATTCAATATTCATTAAATAAAAAAGTCCCTACGGATTTCCGTAGGGACAATTTTTATTGATTTTTATTCTTCGTCAACTTTTGCTTCTGCAATAACTTTTTCAACGATATTCTGTGGAGCTTGTTCGTAACGTGTGAATTCAAATGAGAATGAGCCACGACCTGCTGTTACTGAACGGAGAACTGTTGTAAAGTCGCCCATTTCAGCCATTGGAACTTCAGCTGTAAGTTCCTGCATTTTTGGTTCATCAGCAGGTCCCATACCAAGAACTCTACCACGACGTTTTGTAATGTCGCCCATAATGTCGCCAAGGTTGTCATCAGGCATACGAGCAACAAGTGTGCCAACCGGCTCAAGAATTGTTGGGTCTGCCTTTGGAATACCTGCTTTGTATGCAAGTGAAGCAGCCATCTTGAATGCCATTTCTGATGAGTCAACAGGGTGGTAAGAACCATCATAAAGAGTAGCTTTAACGCCTACCATTGGGTAACCTGCAAGAACGCCCTTGAGAACGCAATCGCGAAGTCCTTTTTCAACTGCAGGGAAGAAGTTCTTTGGAACTGCGCCACCGAAAACTTCTTCTTCAAAGATAAGTTCATCACTGTCGCATGGTTCGAAACGGATATGTACATCACCGAACTGACCATGACCGCCTGACTGTTTCTTATGTTTACCTTGTGCTTCTGCAGATTTTCTGATTGTTTCTCTGTAAGCAACCTTAGGAACACTTAAATCAACTTCAACACCGAATTTGTTCTTAAGCTTTGAAACGATAACGTCAAGATGCTGTTCGCCAAGACCTGAAAGAACTTGTTCTTTTGTTTCTTTGTTGATTGTGAATGAGATTGATGGGTCTTCTTCCATAAGACGGAAAAGTCCTTGAGCAACTTTTTCTTCTTCGCCCTTTTTGCGAACGTTAACAGCCATTGAAAGACATGGTTTAGGAGCGTCAACACCGTCAAGAATTACAATGTTCTTTGCATCACAGATTGTGTCGCCTGTCTTAACGCCTGCAAGTTTTGTAACAACACCAATGTCGCCGGCGATAATTTCTTTAGCGTCTTCCTGCTTGCCACCCTTAACAGTAACGAATTTACCCATTTTTTCTGTTTCGCCTGTGCGAACATTATAGCCTTGAGTATCAGGAGTAAGTTTACCTGAAACTACTTTAAAGAATGACATTTTACCAACGAATGGGTCTGCAACTGTTTTAAAGCAAACTGCTGCAAGAGGTCCGTTAATGTCGCAAGGAAGAATAACATCTTCGCCGTCTTCGTTCTTAGCAGTTTCGCCTGCATAACCGTATGCACCCGGTACTGACCACGCAAGGTTGTAAAGAAGCTGGTCAACGCCTGCGCAAGTAAGACCTGCAACTGCATATACAGGGTAAATTGAGCCGTCAAAAATACCTGTGCAAAGACCTTTAAGGATTTCTTCTTGTGTAAATGCTTCGCCTTCGAAGAATTTTTCCATAAGTTCGTCGTCAGTTGTAGCAACTGCTTCCATAAATGCAGATGTCATTTCTTCGATTA
>CALCBQ010000120.1 GCA_937897215.1 uncultured Clostridia bacterium
CTTTAGAGATGAAGATGCTCGTGCTGACCGTTCTCCAGGAGAATTCTATCAGCTTGACTTTGAAATGGCATTTGCAACACAAGACGAAGTTCTTGAGGTTTGTGAAGATGTTATTTATGACACATTTACAACATTCTCAGATAAAAAGGTTACTCCAAGACCATTCCGTAGAATCACCTATGCAGATGCTATGATGACTTATGGTTCAGACAAACCTGACCTTAGAAACCCACTTGTAATCTGTGATTTGACAGACTTCTTTGCAGGCGTTAACTTCCCTGCATTCAAGGGCAAGCCCGTACGCGGTATTGTTGCTAACTGTCAGGGTAAATCAAAGAAATTCTTTGAAGATTCACTTAAATATGCAACATCAAACGAAGTTGGCCTTGGTGGTCTTGGTTATATCACACTTAAAGATGGTGTTTTTGCAGGTCCTATTGCTAAATTCTTAAGTGATGCACAAAAGGTTGAAATTACAGAACTCACAGGCGTTAAAGAGGGCGAAACTCTGTTCTTTATCTGTGATGAAAAGAAAAACAGTACAGAGAAAAAGGCTGGCATGATTCGTACTTGGCTTGCAGCTCGCGACCAACTCGACTTAATCCGTGATGACGCTTTTGAATTCTGTTTTGTTGTTGATTTCCCAATGTATGAAAATGACGAAGAAACAGGGGAGACAATTTTTACTCACAACCCATTCTCAATGCCACAGGGTGGTATGGATGCACTTCTTACAAAAGACCCAACTGAAGTTCTCGCTTATCAGTATGACCTTGTTTGTAATGGTATAGAACTCGCATCAGGTGCTGTTCGTAACCACGATATTGACATTATGAAAAAGGCATTTGAAATTGCAGGTTATGATGAAGAAGAACTCAAAAACCGTTTCAATGCTTTATATACTGCATTCCAGTATGGTGCACCACCTCACGCAGGTATGGCACCTGGTATTGACCGTATGGTAATGCTTTTGACAGATGAAGAAAAAATTCTTGATGTTATTGCATTCCCTCTTAACGGTAATGCACAAGACTTGTTACTTGGCGCACCAAGTGAAGTTACAAATCAACAGCTTGAAGATGTTCATCTTCTTGGTAACGGTAGCGCTTTGGCTCAACGTCAGGCATCAGTTGGTGGTACTTCAAAGAAAGCAACAGGCAAACGCTCAACTTTCTCAAATGCACAACAGCTTAACCAACTTTCTCTTACAGAAGATGAAGAGTCAGTTATGCAAGGTATTTTTAATGCTATGAAAGATAGCGAAGAAAAACTTAAAACTATTGATACAGAAAATGTTGAAGAAATGGTACACGTAATGCCAATGAAAAACGTACTTCGTGAAGATGTTCGTATTCAGAATTTCTCAAGAGAATCTCTTCTTGAAGGCGCTCCTGAGCGTAGCGACGATAGTTGGCAAGTACCAAGACTTGTAAAGTGAGGTGAATAGTAATGAAATATTATGCAACACAAATTAGAGAAAAAGGCAATATTGCAGTTGATGATACAATTCTTGTTAAAGACGTGGTTTCAACTGCAGGTTCAAAAATCCTTGATGGTTTCAAGCCACTTTTCAGCGCAGAAGCAGTTACTCGTCTTGAAAATAAAGGCTACGAAGTTTCAGGTAAAACAAATGTTGGCGAATTCGGTCTTGACCTTGTTGGCGAATTTTCATACTATGCACCACAAGAAGATAAATTATCAGGTGCAGCAGCAACTCTCGTTGCAAATGGCGAGGTTGAGGCAGCGCTCGGCGTAGATATGAACGGCTCAACAAGAAGAGCAGCAGCTTTAGCAGGTGTTGACTTCTTAAAACCAACTTACGGCACAGTTTCTCGTTACGGTGTAATTTCTTGTGCAGCATCAGGCGAACAGGTTGGCGTTTACGCAAAAGATGCTCAAAAAGTTGCCGAAATTATGAGCGTTATCGCAGGTCATGACGACAAAGACGGTACAAGTCTTAAAAATGACACTTATGATTATACAATTGCTGATGTAAAAGGCAAAAAAGTTGCTCTTAACAAATATTTGCTCGATAAAGCAGATGATGCAACAAAAGCAAAAGTTCTTGCATTTGCTGATTCACTTCGTGCAAACGGCGTTGAAGTTGTTGAGATTTCTTGCGATATGGTTGAAATCGCAAATACTGCTTGGCAGATTCTTATGTGCGCAGAAACTTGTAACAATGTTTCTCGTTATGACGGTGTTAAATTCGGTCATCGTGCAAAAGAATACAAAAACATTGACGAATTATACGTAAATACAAGAACAGAGGGCTTTAACTTCCTTACAAAAGCAGTTATTCTTTACGGCTCTGATGTTCTTTCAAAAAATCGTTATAAAGATTGCTTTGATAAATCACTTCGCGTTCGCCGTGTAGTGGCAGAGGGACTCCAGAAAGCATTCGAAGAATTTGATGCAATTCTTACTCCTGCTTGTGGTAAGTCAGAATACGAAGCATACGATATTAAAGATGCGTTCGGCAAAGTATTTGCAGAAAGTGTATTCACAGCAGTGCCAAATCTTATTGGTATTCCTGCTCTTGTTACAAACGGAGTTCAGCTTATGGGTAACCATTTCTCTGAAAGCACACTTTTAAGTCTTGCAAACAGCGTTGAAAAGGAGGGCAAATAATATGAAATACGAACTTGTTATGGGCCTTGAAACTCACGTTGAGTTAAGTACTGAATCAAAAATATTCTGCTCTTGTGGTGGCCATAGTGCTGCTAATGAGCCTAACGATTGCGTTTGTCCTGCTTGTTCAGGTATGCCTGGTATGTTGCCGGTTATGAACAAACGAGTTGTTGAACTTGCAGTTACTGCAGGTCTTATGCTTAACTGTAACATTAATCGTTACACAACATTTGATAAGAAAAACTACTATTATCCTGACCTCCCTTGTGCATATCAGATTACACAGATTAACCACCCAATCTGTACAGATGGTTGTGTAACTCTTAAAACAAGCGAGGGTACTCGTGATATTCGCATTAAGCAAATCCACATGGAAGAAGACGCAGGTAAACTTGTTCATAGCGGTAACTCATCATTTGTTGACTTTAACCGTACAAGTGTTCCACTTATTGAGATTGTTACTCAGCCTGACTTCCGTAGTGCTGAAGAGGTTGTAACATACCTTAATAAATTAAAGTCTATGTTCCGTTCAAGTGGCATTTCAGAATGTGAAGAAGGCGCAATGCGTTGCGACGTTAACATTTCTGTTCGTCCTGAGGGTAGCACAGAGTTCGGTGTTCGTACTGAAATTAAGAATATGGCATCATTTGAGGCTATCGAAAGAGCAATCAAGTACGAATCACAACGTCATATTGACGCACTTGAATATGAAATTGAAGAACTTGTTCAAGAAACAAGACGTTTTGATGATGTAAGTGGTAAAACATTTGCAATGAGAAACAAGGAAACTGAAGCAGATTACCGTTATTTCCCAGATGCAAACCTTATGCCGATTATCATTGACGATGCTTGGCTTGAAGAAATCAAGGCTAATAAGCCTGTTGCAGTTGATGAAAAAGCTGAACAGTATCGTGAAGCAGGAATTTCTGAAAAAGAAATTGATATGCTTATTTCAAATCATAAGATTGCAAAAATGCACGAAGATATTGTTGCTATGGGTTGTAACTCAAAGGACACAGCAACTTGGATTCTTACAGATTGCGCAGGCGTTCTTCGTAAAGACGGCAAAACTCTTAACGACCTTACAATGACAGCAGAAACATTGGCTACAATTATTAAGATGGTTGATAGTGGCAAAATCAACAGAAACGCAGGTAAGAAGGTTCTTATTGCAGTTGTTGAAGATAATGTTGACCCTGTTGAGTTTGTTAAGGCACAGGGACTTGATAAGAAGTTCGACTCATCTGCTATTGATAGCGTAATCGACAAGGTTATCGCAGAAAACGAAAAAGCAGTTGCCGATTATAAGAGTGGTAAAGAAAAAGCACTTATGGCACTCTTCGGTGCTTGTATGAAAGAACTTCGTGGCGCAGGCGACCCAGCAGTAATTAAAGAACTTTTAACAAATAAACTTAAATAACACACAAACTCGGCTCCCCTTGTCAGGGGAGCTGTTTTTTCGTAGAAAAAACTGAGGGGTAGTAAAAATAATGAATAAAGAATAATGAATATTGAATAAAAAAATTAGGAATTTCAAATTGAGTTCGACAAACTCCAATTTACCTATATACTTTATTTATTATGCTGTTCGTATTCACAGAAAATGCAAGAAATTATTACAAAAATTGCATTTTTTCTGCATTTTTTCATTAAATAATATTCGAAATGCAAGAAAGAAGATGTATATATTTCACAAATTTGCAAAAAAGGATTGTTAAACCATTGACAATAGCATTTTTCGGTATATAATTAGTACAATGAATATTTATATAAAGAGAGGAATAAGAGAGTGGAACAGTATTTAGTATTACTTACATTTATCGGCTCAGTAGCGGCACTTTTGTTTGCGTTGTTCACAGCAAAAAAGGTGCTCAAATTTTCTGAGGGTACAGAAAGAATGAAACACATTTCAGAGTCAATCCGTCAAGGTGCAAATGCATACCTTAAAAGACAGTATTCAATAGTTTCTGTCTTCTTTGGCGGAATGTTTATTGTACTTTGCATTATGGCGGCAGCAGGACTTCTTACATGGTTCGTGCCATTCGCATTTATTACAGGTGGACTTTTCTCAGGTCTTTCAGGTTTCGTAGGCATGAAAATTGCAACTCTTTCAAATGCAAGAACTGCAAACGCTTGCCGTGAAGGTCTTAACAAGGGCTTAAGAGTTGCTTTCTCTGCGGGTTCAGTTATGGGATTTACAGTGGTAGGCCTTGGACTTCTTGATATTTCAGTATGGTTCTTCCTTTTGAAATTCGTTTTCCATCTTCCGGCATCTGAAGTAACAAGCGCAATGCTTACATTTGGTATGGGTGCATCTTCAATGGCGCTTTTTGCACGTGTTGGTGGCGGTATTTTCACAAAAGCGGCAGACGTTGGTGCTGACCTTGTTGGTAAAGTTGAAGCGGGGATTCCTGAAGACGACCCTCG
>CALCBQ010000121.1 GCA_937897215.1 uncultured Clostridia bacterium
ATTTTGCCACCTCCCTCAATGAGGGAGGGTAATAGGTTGTATCTATACAAAGAGCCCGACAAACTCCAATTTGTTAAAACAAACAATATGGTTTTGGCATAATTCTTTTGCTTTTCTCAACACTCTGTACAAAAATTTTTCTATAATTTAGATGTTTTATACCTATCTATTTTGGAAAAAATATTGTATAATGTGTCTGTATAAATTTTCTGAATTTTATCAGGAGGTCAAATATGAGTAAACAAGAACTTTTCTGTGAGAAAAACGGTAAACTTCATACATGGCATACCATTTTGACAGGTTTCGCTTTCCTCACAACATCAATCGCGTGGGCAATTTATGACCCATACATCACAAAGATTCTTAACAGATTGCTTACAGAATCAGTATTTATTACAAACCTTAGTGCAAAACTTAACGAAGCATTCCCTGTACTTGCAAAATTTGCAGAAACACAGGGTCAAGACGTTAATGTAGCAGGTGGTGGAATTACACTTGTTCCACTTTTCATCGGTGTTATTATGACATTCGATAACATCTTTGGTGTTATTTTCCAGCCAACATTTGGTAAGCTTTCAGACCGTTGCCGTTCAAAACTCGGCAAACGTCGTCCATTCATTGTTTACGGTGCACCTGTTTCAGCAATTCTTTTTGCGTTCATTCCTTGGGTTGCATTGAAATCAACTCTTCCTGTAACAATGCTTTTCATTATTCTTTTCGTATTCTCAATGTCCCTTTGGCGTGCTCCTGCAGTTGCTCTTATGCCTGCACTTACACCATCACATCTTCGTTCAGAGGGTAACGCAATCATCAACCTTATGGGTGGTGTAGGTTCTGTTATCGGTATGGTGGCAGGTACTCTCGTAAGTGCTATTTACTTGGTAGCAACAGGCGTTAAGGTTACTGCTGAAAACGAACAGTTTACAAGCTTCCCTTATGTATTCCTTTTAGGCGCAGTTGTTATGATTATCGGTATGCTTGTTGTTCGCATCTTCGTTAAAGAGCCATCAAGTCTTGAAGAAGTTGCAGCAAACAACCAATATGCCGACGAAAAAGCTGCAAAGAAAGCTGAAAAGGCTGCAAGAAAAGCAGAAAAACTTTCAAAAGGCGAAAGAAAGAGTCTTATCTTTATGCTTGGCGGATTGTTCTTCCTTTTCTGTGGTACAAATGCTATTACAACATTCTTCTCACTCTTTGCAGAAGAAGTACTTGGCAAGAGCACAGGCGAAGCAACAATTATGACAACACTATTCGCAGTTTGTTCTGCTGTAGCTGCAATCCCTGCAGGTAAAATGGGCAAGAAAATTGGTCGTAAAAAGACAATTCTTATTGGTCTTATAGTATTTATGGCAGTATTCCTTCTCTATGTGCTTACACAGAGTATGGCACTTATCTGGGTTGCTCTTATTCTTGGTGGTGCTGCTAATATGTTCATCACAGTTAACACATTACCACTTGTTCTTGACATTGGTGGTATTGAAAAAGTTGGTACATTCACTGGTTACTACTACACAGCAACATTCTCAGCACAGATTGCTTCTCCAATCATCTACGGTATTGTTCGTATGTTCACAGGCTCTTATATGTCTCTCTTCGTATATAGCCCAATTATGTTCATCTTGAGCATTGCTTGTATTCTTTTCGTTAAACACGGCGAAGCAGTTCCACAAGAAATCGTTGATAAAATTGAAGAAGAAAACGCTGATTGATTATTCATGATTTAGTATTATATGGTAAGGCGGGGTCTTGACCCCGCCTTTGTTGTATAGAAAAACCGAACAGATTAGTTTCTGTTCGGTCTTTTTTGTGCTTATTTAATTTCATTAACATCATAAGGTGTTCTTTGATACACAAAGTAGTTAAGCCAGTTTTGGAATAATAAACTGCCAGCCCCTCGCCAAGTAAGTGGTGGTGTCAAACGTGTATCGTCATTAGGAAAATAGTTGTAAGGGATTTTAATGTCAAGTCCCTTGTGTAAATCTCTGAAATATTCACGGGCGAGAGTGTCGCTGTCGTATTCGCTATGACCTGTGCAGTAAAAGTTTCTGCACTCCATATCAGCCACAAGATGAACACCCGAAATCTCTGAATAAGAAAGGATTTGTAAGTCCTTTACAAGCGCTATATCTTCCTTCTTTGTTTCTGTGTGTCTTGAATGTGGCACATAATACAAATCACTGAATCCACGAAGCAACGGATGATACATATCAAGTGGTTTATGTGGGAAAATACCAAACATCTTTTCAGGTAATTTGTATTTTGGAATACCATAGTGGTAATAAAGAGCAGCCTGAGCACCCCAACAAATATGGAATGATGAATAAACATGGCTCTTTGCCCAGTCGAAGATTTTACAAAGTTCTTCCCAATAATCAACCTCTTCAAAAGGCATCATTTCAACAGGAGCACCAGTAACAATCATACCATCAAATTTCTGGTCTTTGATGTCGTCAAAGGTCTTATAGAATTTGAGCATATGTTCTTTTGAAGTGTTTTTGCTCTCGTGAGTAGCAACCTGCAAAAGTTCAACTTCGACCTGCAAAGGCGAATTACTTAACAATCGCAAAATCTGAGTTTCCGTTTCAATTTTTGTAGGCATTAAGTTAAGAAGAATAATTCTAAGCGGACGAATGTCCTGCAAAGATGCTCGTTGCTCTGTCATAACGAAAATATTCTCTAATTCAAGATTATGTCTTGCTGGTAATTGGTCGTCAATTTTAATAGGCATTTCGTCCACCCCTTTCTTCAATATGCAAGTCTGTATTTTATCACAATAAAAAACAAATGTCAATTTACTTGTGTCATTCTATGGAACAAAGCGACGAAGAATCTGTTGCGATTCTTCACTTCGTTCAGAATGACATCTTATAATTGAACACTATACTCAATATCCATCCATTCATGTTTTGCGAAATTGCGGACACGAATTAAAATCTCATTTTCATAAACTTCAACCTGAAGTCCTGTGCCGTTGTGTTTAATATCTGCATTTCCAACATCGTTGTCAACGCCGAACCCCGCAACATTTACAAATGTAACATTGTCGTCAAAAATTACTTCTCGTTTGTCGTCATAAAAACCCATATGCAAATGTCCTGAAAAGTAAAGAACTTTACTGCCATAATTTTTAAGCATTTCATAAACCCGGTCGCTGTCTGTGCCCATATGACCTTCAGTCCAGACATCCTCCCAAGTGTGATTAAGAGGATAATGGTTAAAAATGAATACGATTTTACCACTATCTTCTGCGAGTTTCAACTCGTTTTCAAGCCATATAAGTTGTGTGTCAGAAAGGTATTCTTGAACTCCTGCATCGGACTCTGAGCCCAATACAATGAGCTGAAAATCGTCAGAAAGACTTACGCTATAATAAACACTATCGTCATATTGTGTTTTTATGTATTCGTTTTTATACTTGAAAAAGCGGTTTCTCAAATCTTCATATTCGCCAACATTATAGTCGCTTGGGCAAAGGTCGTGATTGCCCGTAACCATATATGTATCGATAGTGTTGTACTCGTCAAGAATACTGTAAAAAGCACTTAACTCCACAACCTGACCATTCATTGTGTTGTCGCCAAGAAATACAATGAAATCATTCGATTTGTTAGCGTTTATATCGCGAATTCCCTCACCGAAAAGATTAAACCGCTCTTCATTGTTGCCCTCAAGATGTACATCAGAAAGCACAGCGAAAGTAAGTTTTGCATTTTCATCAATTACAGAATAAGACGCAATTTCACTAACAGGAGAATAAATAAAAAGTGAAAGAATTACTGCAATTAACTTGTAAAACCAAATCATAATCAGCACACACTTTCTTGCCTCCCTCTGACGAGGGGAGCCAATTAGACTTATAGAATATTAGATAATATTGTATTTGATAAAAGAAAACCTTTTCGTGTCAATGCTAAACCGTTTTGATTTTTAAGCATATACCCATTATCAATGAAAATTTGTGATTTTTCGTATACTTCTTTTGGTATTGAATGCCCAAATCTTTCAAAAACCTTGTTTTCGTTTAATCCTTCAACCAAACGAAGATTAAGCATTGCATATTCTGTGAAATCTCCACCAAATCCGTCGTCGATAGGGGAGTACCCATTCATAAACGCCTGAAAATCACGGTCATAATAGAAACGCTTACCGTCTAAAAATGAATGTGCAGATGGTCCAAGCCCCAGATACTCTTCACAATGCCAGTATTTAAGGTTGTGTTGACTCTCAAATCCGCTTTTTGCAAAATTTGAAATTTCATATTGCATTATGGCTTGATTTTCAAGAGTTTCGCACATCTGTAAATACAAATCTGCAGCTAAATCGTCATCAGGGAAATTGTATTTATGTTGATTTTTATAAAAATGAGTGTTTTCTTCAAGTTTAAGCATATAGGCGCTTATGTGTGGCACACCGAGAGAAACGCAAAAATCGAGAGTTTCACTCAAACTCTTTTCTGTTTGATTTGGTACACCCAGCATAACATCAAGAGTTATATTCTCAAAACCTACCTTTTGCGCAGTCTTTACAGCATTTTCAACCTGATTTCTGTCAGATAATCTACCTAAAATTCGTCTTTCAGAGTCAACTGCAGACTGAAGTCCTAAAGAAATTCTGTTCACGCCACAATCGTATAAAATCTTGAAAAAATCTTTACCCAATCCATAAGGATTACACTCAACTGTAATTTCTGCAGTATCTGTTAAAAAGCCTGAATTGCACGCATTTACAAGGGTTGCAAGATTTTTTGCGCCTAAAACTGATGGAGTTCCACCACCGATGTAAAGTGTATTTGCTTTACAACCACAATTGCTCTGTAAAGCAGAAATACTTGACAACATTTTGCTTTTCAAAACACTTGTGTATTCGTCTTTTTGTGTGTCTTTGCCTGAAAAAGAGTAAAAATCACAGTAAGGGCATTTTGACTTGCAAAATGGAATATGTAAATAAAGTCCTATGTTTTTCATACTTTTATGTAACTAATTGTATGGCCACAAGATTTTACGAATTTAACAAGGTCTTCGAATTTCAAGAACACAGTTGCCGTGTTGTCGTTAGGGTGGCAACCAACTATTTCTTCTTTCTTCAAATCTGCATCAAAATAGATTTCAAGTTCCTTTTCGGTATCATAAATAACACCGAAAGGGGATACAGACCCTTTTTCAACCTTGAGAAATCTTTCTAATCTTTCGTCAGATGCAAAACTTAACTTTGTTGAGTCGATTTCTGCACGGATTAACTGCAAGTTAGCCCTTTTGTCGCCGTGAAGAACAACAAGCATATTGCGAGTACCTTTAACATCACGAAGGACAAGATTTTTTGGAATATGACCGTTTTCCGTAAGATGATATTCCTCAATTTCTTCCATTGTGAATGCAGCAGGGTGCTCAATTTTTTTGTATTCAATTTCTAATTCTGCGAGTTTCTGAAAAATTTCTTTATTCATCATCAAGTTTAAGCACAGCCATAAATGCCTCTTGTGGAACTTCAACAGTACCGAAGTGGCGCATGCGCTTTTTACCTTCCTTCTGTTTTTCAAGCAATTTCTTTTTACGAGTAATGTCGCCACCGTAGCATTTTGCAAGAACGTCTTTTCGCATTGCCTTAACGGTTTCACGAGCAATAACTTTACCACCAATAGCCATCTGAATTGGAATTTCAAACATCTGGCGAGGAATATTATCTTTAAGTTTTTCTGCAATTCTTCTTGCCTTTGCATAAGCCTTTTCACTATGAATCATAAACGAAAGTGCGTCAATAATATCGCCGTTAAGAAGCACATCAAGTTTAATAATGCTTGAACGCTGATAATCGCTCATTTCATAGTCGAAAGACGCATATCCACGAGTACGAGATTTAAGTACATCAAAGAAATCATAAATGATTTCGTTAAGAGGTAAAATGTAATGTAAATCAACACGGTCAGAAGCCAAGTGTGTGGTATTCATATAAACGCCACGTCTGTCTTGACAAAGATTCATAATCGCGCCAATGTATTCAGGTGGTGCGTAAATGTGTGCCTCAACTGTTGGCTCTTCGCAGTAGTCAATAACTGCAGGGTCAGGGTAGTGGCTTGGGTTGTCAATTTCTATTATCTCGCCATTTGTAAGGTGCACTTTATAAATAACGCTTGGAATTGTTGTAACAAGGTCAAGGTTGTATTCTCTTTCAAGGCGTTCTTGAATAATTTCAAGGTGCAAAAGACCTAAAAATCCACAACGGAAACCAAAACCAAGAGCGCCTGATGTTTCAGGCTCAAAAGATAACGCTGCGTCATTTAACTGCAATTTTTCAAGTGCCTCACGAAGATTTTCGTAGTCAGCACCGTCAGCAGGGTAAACACCACAGAAAACCATAGGATTAACTTTTCTGTAGCCTGCAAGTGCCTCACTTGCAGGATTTTCAGCAGTTGTAACTGTGTCACCCACACGAGCATCACTAACAGTTTTAATTGACGCAGTAATGTAACCAACTTCGCCGGATGTAAGCTCTTTTTGTGGCTCCATAGCATTTGGTCGCATATAACCAACTTCAACAACCGTAAATTCAGCGCCTGTTGCCATCATTCGCATTGTGTCGCCCGGTTTGATTTTACCGTCCATAACACGAACATAAACGATAACACCTTTGTAACTGTCATAAACAGAGTCAAATACAAGTGCACGAAGTGGCTTGTCATCATTATTTTCAGGTGGTGGTACAAGGGAAACAATACTTTCAAGTACTGCGCCAATGTTTTCGCCTGTTTTTGCAGAAACGCGAGGAGCTTCGTCGCAAGGAAGACCGATAACTTCTTCAACCTCGTTTGCAACTCTGTCAGGGTCAGCAGCAGGTAAGTCAATCTTATTGATAACAGGCACTAATTCAAGGTCGTGGTCGAGTGCTAAATATGTATTAGCAAGTGTCTGTGCTTCAACACCTTGAGATGCATCGATTATCAGCACGGCACCCTCACAAGCAGCAAGTGAACGAGAAACCTCGTAGTTAAAGTCCACGTGGCCGGGAGTGTCGATGAGATTAAGCTCATAAGTTTCGCCGTCTTGTGCCTTGTAGTCAAGCTTAACGGCGTGGGCTTTAATGGTGATACCACGCTCACGCTCAAGGTCCATATTGTCAAGTAATTGCTCTGTCATATCACGCTTTGCGACAGTTTCAGTAAGCTCTAAAAGGCGGTCAGCAAGAGTAGATTTACCATGGTCAATGTGAGCAATAATTGAAAAGTTTCGAATGTTTTGTTTCTTTGCCATATATTACCTCTTATAGAAATTAGTCTTGTGGTTTATAGAAAAATATACCTTTAATAACTGCAAATACACCTACAAAAATCATTAAAAAAGGAATAATCATTGGTAAGATAAATGAAGACTCTATATAATTAAAGATTTTAGTAAGGGAGAACCCTCCACAAATAATTGCCAATCCACCATAACCCACAATAGCAATTATTGAGCCCATTAAAATACCCATTGTATCAATTTTGGAACTTTGCTTTCCAAATAGAAAAAACAAAAATGGAAGTGAGCCAAGAATGAAGAAAATACCGAAAATCATTAAGAAATTGTTTCGCTTTGCAGGTCCACCCACTACTGCATTTTCAGGATTTTCTGCATCATATAATATCTTTATTTCTTCTCCGAATGATGGTTCAAATGAAGTTGTGTAATCAGTAGTTACATAATACGCTTCGCCGTTAACTTCATATTGATAAGTCAAATAATATGTAGTTGCAACCGTTGTATTTTTATGGGAGTCATAATGCTCTTTTTCTGCAATGGTTGAGTAATTGAAATACCCAACAGTTTCAGCGTAATCTTTTGTCTGGGATGTGGCAGTTTCATAAATACCTAAACCTAAAAAGAAAATGCCAATTAAAAGAGTAAGTATGGGTAAAAAAGTTAATTTATTAATTTTCACTTATAACGCCTCTTTTATATATTATTTCTAAATCCATTACCGAGAATCTGCTTTGACTGTGTAACAATGAAAAAAGCATTTTCGTCGGTGGATTTAATTTTCTTAATTAATTTGTGTGTCTGATTATCATAACAAGCACACAAAAGTACATTTTTGTCTTGTCCTGAATAACCTCCCTGACCTTTAAGCACGGTAACACCACGGTTAAGGTCTTTGACAATCATATTACGGATTTCATCATTTTTATCGCTGATAATCATAATCATAGCACCACGACTTACACCGTAAATAATATAGTCAAGCACTTGCGCACTTACAAATATGGCAACAGATGCATAAAGCATTGATTCAAGGTTTCCGTAAACAATTCCACCAAGCAAGATTACAAAAACGTCAAGCAAGAAAATGGATTTGCCAAGTGTTATATGTGGGTGTTTAAGTTTTATAAGTTTTGCAATAATGTCAACTCCACCTGTTGTTGCGTTGCGAAGAAATATAATGCCTAGTGAAAATCCTGCAAGAACACCACCAAAAATTGACGAAAGCAGTAAGTCGTTTTTATAAATTGGCAGAAAAACCCCAAGGTCAATAAGCGCTGATGAAATTGCAATAACCAAAAATGTTCTTAATACAAATTTAGCACCAAGTTTTTTAAATGCAATAAGAAGCAATGGTGTATTCATTATAAAAATTGTAACGCCTATTGGTATCTCGAAAAGGTAGTTAAGGATTGTAGCAAATCCTGTAAATCCACCATTAAGAATGTTGTTGCGCGCAAGAAAGCAGTTCAGTGCAACAGAATAAACTGCACTGGCTAGTATGAAAACAAGTGTATCAATTAAAATTTCTTTTGCAGTGCTTTTAAGTTTTGTCAACCTCATCAGTCCCGATTGCTTTAACAACTTCATTAAGCAATTCGGTAAGGCGTTCTGTTTCGTCTTTAAGATACAAATAACCTACAAGTGCCTCAAAACCCGTTGCATAATGATAGTCGCATCCGCTTTGGTTTTTAGGTGTGTGAGAGGTGTGAGCATTTCTGCCACGCTTGAAAACTTCAGTTTCTTTTTCGTTGAGTAAGGGGAGTATTGCTCTCATACCCTTGCTTTGTGCCTCTGCCTTAACCCATTTAACTGAAAGCGTATGTAACTTGCCCACGGGACGGTTGGCGTCAACCACCAGCATTTCACGAATATAAAGTGAAAATACTGCGTCGCCAACGAAAGCAAGTGTTAAAGGACTAGTTGTATCTGCATTTATGTCTTTACCGTATAATCTCATAATTTATGGAACATAGTCAAACTCTAAATCATAGATGCTGACTGTGTCGCCCTCCTGAATACCTTTATCAATAAGTGCCTGAATAACTCCGCGTTCCTGAATAACTCTCTGAAAATACTGAAGTGATTCGTAGTCGTCAAGGTCTGTCTGGCAAAGTATTCTGTAAATCCATTCTGCCTCAACAATATAAACACCGTCTTCAACTGTAACTGTAAAGCCGTCGTTACTCTTTTTAGTAATAACTTCCATTGGGATTTCTTCACGCTCATACTGTTTAACAGGTGGGAGTGTGTCAAGCATACGTGCAACTGCATTTATAACTTCCTGAGTGCCGTGTTTGATAGGTGCTACCATTTCATAGTATTCGTAGCCCTTACCCTCAATATACTTGCGGAATTCTTCAAGTTGCTCGTCTTCTGCAAGGTCAATTTTGTTACCTACAACAATCTGTGGACATTTTGAAAGTTCAGGGTTAAACTTTTCAAGTTCTGCATTGATAGCCTCAAAATCCTCAATAGGATTTCTGCCCTCACTACCTGCAACGTCAACAATGTGAACAAGCATTCTGCAACGCTCTACGTGTCTTAAAAATTCGTGGCCTAAGCCAATACCTTCGGCTGCACCTTCAATAAGACCCGGAATATCTGCCATAACAAAGCTTTTTTCAGGACCCATTGATACAACGCCCAAAACAGGAATAATTGTTGTAAAATGATAATCCCCAACAAGTGGCTTTGCCTGACTTACAACTGAAATAAATGAAGATTTACCAACATTAGGGAAACCTAAAAGACCAACGTCTGCAATAAGCTTAAGTTCAAGTGAAACTTCCCATTCTTCGCCCGGAGCACCGTTTTTAGCAAATTTAGGAGTCTGACGAGTAGATGTAGCAAAGTGTGAGTTGCCCCAACCACCTCTGCCACCTTTAGCACCAATAAACTCCTCGTCAGTTGACATATCAGCCATAATAACTCCGCTCTCAACTTCACGGATAATTGTGCCACGAGGTACTTTGATAATTAAATCCTTACCTCGTTTACCGCTACGCTTACCACCGCTGCCGTTAGCACCTGTTTCTGCCTTATATTTTCTTTTGTAACGGAAATCTGCAAGGGTAGAAAGATTG